>JAQVDA010000018.1 GCA_028698535.1 Bacilli bacterium | reverse complement strand
TCATATAACATATCGACTAATTTTATTAAAATATCGTCCCGTTCTATCTTATCGCCAACCCGAATAGTCAACATTTTCTTTTTATATTCCTCTACTTCGCCAATACCATAAATACAAGAAACAGAAGAGACCACAATAACATCGCGACGATCAAGCAAAGACGAAGTGGTCGCGTGTCTTAACTCATCTATTTCCTCATTAATAGACGCATCTTTTTCAATATAAGTATCAGTCCTTGGTACATAAGCTTCTGGTTGATAATAATCATAATAAGAGACGAAATATTCAACGCGATTATCTTTAAATAAAGTCTTTAATTCACTATATAACTGCCCCGCTAGCGTTTTATTATGTGCCACAATTAAAGTTGGTTTATTAATTTGTTCAATAACATTAGCCATGGTGAATGTCTTACCGGTACCAGTAGCCCCTAATAATAACTGGTATTGTTTATTGTTTTTTAAACCCGCCACTAATTCGTTAATCGCTTTTGGTTGATCACCACTGGGGTTATAATCGGCTGTTAATTTAAAAGTCATTTGCCCCTCCATTAATTATTATTCTACTATATTATAACCCTTTAATAAACTAATTAATAATATACATAAAACTACTCAGTAATTTTATACTGAGTAACTTTTAAACGATAATTTATCTTACATCATTTTAATTAAATTATTATTTCAATTTAATATTTTATACCATTCTTATCATAAATTAATTTATCAGTATTGAATCCTAGTTAAATGAAGAGTCGCTTACTAAAGACAAGTAAAATAAGGGTGCTTACCCTAAAGGCGATTTATGGGCGCCAGAGGCAACGAACCGCATAACCGTGCTCCGAAGGGCTAGGATTGAGACCAACAGACGCACTATTATAATACAGATCGCGTCGCCATGCACTAGAACCGCCGGAAGTGAAAGAGGAAGACCACCAGAAACCGAAGAGGCTAAAGGCTTCAAGACTACCAGTGGCGTTACGATAACCCGCTGGTAACCCCGTAAAGCCCGAAGAATTATCACCATTACCATGCCCGGTATAAGCTTTCCAATAATTTGTACTCTTTAAATGCTTTCCTGGTAATTCTCCTACTGCGGTTTCCAAAATAGTCCAATCCCCATCCGTTGGTACATACCAATCATCAGGGCATCGCCCTTGTGAACCCGCCAGAGGGGGTCTCCTACACCATTCCAATGCATAGCGGCCTTCCATTGGTATAATACCTCATTAGTTTCTTCAGTTGCCCAGGCTGGTATAGTGGTATGCTTCATGCAAGCGGTAGTTGAATTTGCCCAAGCACTTGTAGTAGTAACTAAACAACCCGCCGTGAATCTTAAATTCTCAGCCATCCAACATTGATTACCTATTTTAACTGTAGCATACTCATTCCCATCCCGCTTATCTACCAATGTATCACCACATTCAAATGAGGGCTCTGCTACACTGTATGTGTATGTATATTGATTACCTATCCTGGTTATTGTTACTATAGTCTGGTTAGGATCGAATTTATCACCAGTTCTAGAATTCTTTAATGCGGTAGACAACAATCCTTCCTCCTGTAACTTGGCTAAGGTAATTATGGCCTCATCATCAGTCCATTCAATACTATCCATATTTGACATTACATACTTTTTAGCAGCATTAACTATTAATTCCTTTTGCCTTTCATACGCTCCCTCTTTTGTTTTGTTAATAATGTTTAAAATATTAGGAATGGCAATTAATAAAACAATTCCTAATACGACGATAACCGCTAATAACTCTACTAAAGTAAAACCTTGATCTTGATGCATCAACTACCATTACTCTCCTTTTTATTTATCTTGTTTATAGTTTACCTTAGTTTTTCCCTTTCTTTAAGGTTTTAAACACTACCGGTAATACTTTTGATGAATTTTTATTAAAATATTTAAAACTATGACAAATGAAGTTTTATCTTCCTGACCAATAACCGCCGCTTTCCGCTGGGAAATTAATAAAATGGCGCGGATTAATATTATTAGCTTCCCAATACCCCCAACCACTAAACCCGCTTGGTGGTGGCCCTAAATAATGACCGGCGGCAATAGAAAAGTGAAGGTGAGCTCCCGTTGTACAACGATCATAGCCAGTTTTCGGAAAATAACGGGTCGCCGTTGAATAACCACCTTTAGTTCCTATTACTTGGCTGTTAGTAACAATGTCACCAACCTTGACATTCATTGTTAGTAAATGGAAGTAACCAGTAGTATAATGTTTATTGTTAATATAGTGATGAATAAAAAGCATATTACCGCCACAACTTTGTCTTGGTAAAGTAGCCGCGACACGACCATTCGCTGCCGCATATATGGGTGATCCTTCACCACCACTAGCCACTAAATCTATACCGTAGTGATAGGTTCTACCAAGTAAATCACGTGGGCCATAATTTGATGTTACTCGACCCGCTGTTATTGGACGGCGAAATCTTGTATCAAGCGGTGTTCTAGCACAAACGCTAATGTCATCGTCTTTTTTACAACCCATAGCTTCATAGGCTTTAATAAGATCAGAGACCGCTTTTATTTCCGCATTAATATCAAGACTAGCGTCAGATAGTTCTTTTAATTGAGTACCTAAATCTTTTAGTTGATAAGCTAAAGCTTCCCTTTTTATTTTTAAATCTTTTTCTTTTTGCCTTAAGGCCACTTTTTTTTGTTCATTTTGAATAATCATATTATTCATTTCTTTTAGTTTTTCATCATTATATTTAGATAGTTGTTCAACAATCGCAAGCCGATAAATAAAATCAGTAAAATCTCTCGCCCCGAAAGCATATTCTAAGTATTCAGATTCTCCTTCTGAAACTTGATAAAAATTAATTAATTCCTTTATTTCTAAATCTTTTTCCTTAATTTTTATATTTAACGCTTCTATTTCTTTTTCCGCGGTGATTACTCCTAATTGGGCTTGTTCAATTTCATTAGATGACCTAGTAATATCAGTTTTGGTTTTATTGATTTCCGAACTGGTTTTGTTTTTCCGGTTAATATTATCCTCGCGATCTTGTTTTAATTTACTTTGTTCTTTATATATATCATTAAGAGTCTTAGCTGATACATGATTTAAAGGTATTAAAGAAAAACATAGTAATAAGCACAATGATATTAATAATAATTTCCTTTTCATATCTTCAAATGCCTCCTTACCGCTCTAGCACTACCCCACATTCCAACAACCATACCAATGCCTAATAGGCATAATGAAATAATATAGATGAAAGGATAAGGGGATACTAATCTAATTAAAGGGGAAAATAATTGCCCTTCAAAGTAACCATAAAAAATAGTATAACCATAAATAGTAATAATAATAGGAATAACACTACCCAAGATTCCCAAAAAGAGACCTTCAATAATGTATGGTAATCTAATGGCCAGATTAGAGGCGCCAACTAATCGCATAATAGAAATTTCGGTTTGCCTTGAAAAAATAGTTATTTTAATGGTGTTGGCAATGAGGAAAGCCGTTACTATTAGTAAACCAATAACTAAGCCTGCGGTTCCTTTTTCAATAACACTAAAGATAAAGACCAACTTTTCTACCATCCCTTCACCATACTTAACAACACTTACTTTATCAAGCGCACTCAAGGCTGCCGCGGTTTCTTTAATCTTTTCTATTTGAATAACTTTAATAAGGAAGGTGTCTTGAAGTGGGTTTTCTTTATTATCCCAATTAGACATAATACGGTCAAAAACATCTGATGATGATTGCATTTGTTCCTTGATTTCTAGTTTTGATTTAAATTCATACTTAGCGATATTATCCATTTGACTTATTTTTGTTTCCATAGCGTTTATTTCTTCTGGAGTAATATCATTATCTAAAAAAACAACGACGGTAACATCACGTTTAATTAATTTAGTAAAATTATCAACGTTATATGAGGCCATAGTAAAAAGAGAGACAATTACTAACGTAACAGTAATACAGGAAATGGACGCTAAACTTAAACTAAAGTTTCTAATTACACTACGATAGGCGTCTCTTATACTGCGCCCAAACATCCTAAACAACTTCATAATCATAAGTTCCCTTCTCAAAATCTTTTATTAGCCGCCCCGCATCTAAGACAACAACTCTTTTTTGCATTTCATCCACGATTTGTTTATCATGAGTAGCCATAATAACGGTTGTACCTAATTTATTAATAGTCTCTAGAACCCTCATGATTTCCATGCTTATTTTAGGATCTAGATTACCAGTTGGTTCATCACAAATTAGTAATTTTGGTTCATTAACAATGGCTCTGGCAATCGCAACTCTTTGTTGTTCTCCGCCTGATAGTTGATCAGGATAATATTTCACTTTATCCTTTAAATCAACTAGTTCTAGAGCCTTAATTACTTTTTGGCGAATATCTTGACGAGCTTCTCCGAGCACTTCTAACGCAAAAGCCACGTTTTCATAAACCGTTGCTTTAGGTAATAATTTAAAGTCTTGAAAGACAATACCTAGTTTTCTTCGCAACCTATAAACGCGACGATTTATTAATCGAGCAACATCAATACCCCCAACAATTATTTTACCCATTGTCGGTTTTTCTTCGCGGTATAACATCTTTATTAAGGTTGATTTACCACTACCACTATTACCAATGATAAAGACAAAATCACCTTTTTTTATTTTTAAATCAAGCTCAGCAATGGCTGTCACACCATTTTTGTATCGTTTGGTAACTTTACTTAGTCTTATTAACTCCATATGTACAAACACCTCAATATTTTTTATTATAACATCTTTATTAAACACTGCTACTGGTAGATTATGGTCTTTGACCCTTATTATATTTAAAATATTTAGCCATAAATTGATCTAATTCTCCATCAAGTACCTTATCAACATTACCGATTTCATAACCAGTACGGTGATCCTTGACTATTGAATAAGGGTGCATTACATAACTTCTAATTTGCGAGCCAAACTCTATTTTTTCTTGTTCACCCCGCAACAAATTAGTTTCTTTTTGCCTTTTATCAAGTTCTAATTGATATAGTTTGTTTTTTAGTATCTTTAGGGCCTTCTCTTTGTTTTTTATTTGACTTCTTTCATTTTGACAAGTGGCTATTATTTTGGTTGGTAAATGCGTAATCCGCACCGCACTATCAGTTGTATTAACACTTTGTCCACCTGCGCCACCACTTTTAAACACATCTATTTTTAAATCACTCTCATTAATTTTAATATCAATATCATCATCAAATTCTGGGATAATATCGACAGAGGCAAAAGAAGTATGACGGCGCCGACTAGCGTCAAAAGGAGAAATTCTAACCAGGCGGTGAATCCCTTTTTCGCCCTTTAGATAACCATAAGCGTTATGCCCCTTAATTAATAAAACTCCTCTTTTTAAGCCGACCTCCTCGCCTGCTTGATAGTCAATTTCTTCTACTTTAAGATTTTTACTCTCACCCCAACGCCCATACATCCGATAAAGCATATTAGCCCAATCACAAGATTCAGTACCACCGGCCCCAGAATGTATTTCAATAATAGCGTTGTTTTTATCATAAGGCTCATCTAATAATAATTCTATCGCTAAATTGGTTAATTGGTGCTTGATAATGGTTAATTCTTCAGTCAGAATGGTTGTTATTTCTTCATCGTCTGTTGGTTCTAACTCCCTCGCGCTTTCTAAATTATTTTTTATATGGTCTTTTAATTTAGTAATAGATGAGGTTTCTTTCTTTAAGGTGTTTAGAGTTACAACCACTTGATTAGCCGCTTCTTTATCTTGCCAAAATTTTTCATCTAACATAGACGTTTCTAATGATTTAATCGTTAATAATTTTTGGTCGATGTCAAAGTGACCTCCATAAATCATTGAGTTGTTTTTGATATATTATTAATTCATTAATTATTTCTTTTATGTTCATCGCTATCATCCTTTTTAGTTAGTATTAATATTATATCATTTTCTAATTAGTTGTTCTAGAAAAAAACGCTAGATATCCTAGCGTTTGACACTTTAACGGCCACAACAATGTTTATATTTCTTCTTACTACCACAAGGGCACGGTTCATTACGACCGACCTTTTGTGTTTTTTTCGGGCTCCGCTTGGTTGTTTCATAACCACTCGTAGCAGTTCCTTTAATAACCTGTTGGCGTTCAATATTTTGCCTAATTTCGGCTTTTAAGAGATAGATACTAATATCTTTATCAATTTTTTGTAACATTGACTCAAATAATTGAAAGCCTTCCACAGTATAAGCTCGTAACGGATTTTCTTGCGCATAACTTCGCAAATGAATACCTTCTCTTAAATGAGCCATGGTGTTAATATGTTCCATCCAGTAAGTATCAATTACCCTTAAACTAATCGCCTTTTCAAATTCATTTCTAACTAATAAAGGGATTGGTGTCAATTTAGCCTCATATTCTCGAACCACAATGTCACTAATATAAGTTATCATGGCGTCTGTTTCCTTATTATCAATATCGGCTAATGTTATTTTAACTTTTTTTAAGAGGTTCCCGTTAACAGCCTCAATTATTTCCTCTTTATCTTTTTGACTTAAATTATCATCTTCATCCAGGAGATGACTTTTTACTAAATCATTTATATAATTATCAATCGTATTAATAATTGGTTCATGAATAGATTCACTTATTAAGATATCGTTTCTTCTTTGATACATTATTTCTCTTTGATCGTTCATTACATCATCATATTGTAATAGTTGCTTCCGAATATCAAAGTTATTCCCTTCTACCCTTTTCTGGGCTGATTCCATAGCGCGGGTAAATATTTTACTCCTTATTGCTTGTTCGCCACTAAAGCCTAGTGATTGCATTAAGCCTTTAATCCGATCAGAACCAAACCGCACCATAATATCATCCTCTAATGAAACAAAAAACTGTGAGTAACCAGGATCGCCTTGACGCCCCGAACGACCTCTTAACTGGTTATCAATCCGACGCGATTCATGGCGTTCAGTTCCTAAGACACAAAGACCGCCTAATTCCTTAACACCTTCACCTAGCTTAATATCCGTACCGCGACCAGCCATGTTAGTCGCAATGGTAATAGCCCCTTTTTCTCCTGCTTTACGGATAATCTCCGCTTCACGAGCGTGATTTTTAGCGTTAAGAACTTCGTGTTTTATTTTTTTCTTTTTTAGCAACTCACTAATATGTTCACTTACTTCAATCGCAATGGTGCCTACTAAGATAGGTTGTCCAAGCTGATGTCTTCTTTCTATTTCTTTAATAATGGCACTAACTTTACCCTCCTTAGATGCATATATTAAATCACTCATATCAACTCTAATAATCGGTTCGTTAGTAGGGATGCCAATGACGTACATATTATATATGTTTCTAAATTCCTCTTCTTCGGTTTTAGCCGTCCCAGTCATCCCGGCTATTTTGCGATACATTCTAAATAAATTTTGGAAAGTAATAGTGGCGAGGGTTTTGGTCTCTTGTTGAATTGAAACCCGTTCTTTAGCCTCAATAGCTTGATGTAATCCTTCACTATAGGCTCGCCCCTTCATTAAGCGCCCAGTAAATTGATCAACAATAATAACCTCATCATCTTGAACAATATAATCAAAGTCCCTTTTCATCGTGTAGTTAGCTCTAAGAGCTTGATTAATATGGTGGACTAAAACACTATTATTTATATCATATAAATTTTTTACCTTAAAACCCCGTTCGCTCTTTTTAGCGCCCTCATCAGTTAAGTTAACTGTTTTCGTTTTTTCATCATATATATAATCATCATTTTCCTTTAGGGTTTTCACAAAATTATCCGCTTCCAGATATAAACTAGCACTCTGCATAACCCCACCAGAAATAATTAAAGGAGTCCGCGCTTCATCAATTAAGATAGAATCAACCTCGTCAATAATAACAAAATTTAATCCTCTTTGAACCCGGTCTTCCTTCTTAACTACCATATTATCCCTTAAATAGTCAAAGCCTAACTCATTATTAGTGGTATATAAGATGTCGCAATTATATGCTTCCTTTTTTTCTTTTACACTTAAATCCCTTAAATTAACCCCTACCGAAATATCTAAAAACTTAAAAATACTTCCCATCCATTCAGCGTCACGTTGGGCTAGATATTCATTAACGGTTACAATATGAACCCCTTTACCCGTTAAGGCGTTTAGATACGCGGGCATAACGGCCACCAAGGTTTTTCCTTCACCGGTTTTCATTTCCGCAATATTACCTTTATGAATAGCAATGGCCCCTAGTAATTGAACATAATAAGGGGTTTCACCAATCACTCTAGTGGCTGCCTCTCTAACTACCGCAAAAGCAGGAACAATAATATCGTCTATGGTCGCACCGTTTTGTAATTGTTCCCGAAAGTTAAGGGTTTTATTTTTTAATTCTTCATCGCTTAACTTAGCGATGTCGTCTTTTAAGGCCTCTATCTCATCAGCTATTTTGCTAAATTTTTTTAACTCTCGATATTCATGATCAATTAAACTTCTAAATAGCCCCATAGTTGTTTCCCTCCAGTCTCCGTCATAGAGTATGATTAATATTATGTTTCAATGACGCCATAATAACCATCTTTTCTTTGATATAACACACAAATCTGGTTAGTTTCACTATCACGAAAAATAAAGAAATTATGACCTAATAAATGCATTTGTAAAATAGCCTCTTCTTCAGTCATTGGTTTCATAGTAAATTTCTTCCTTTTAACTATTTTACTTTTAGTTGTTTCTGGTGATAAGTTATAATCAGTAGTTTCTTTATTATTTTTTAACGTTTTCGTTTGCGTTTTCGTTTTATATTTAATTATTTGCCGCTCTAATTTATCAGTCACTAAATCAATCGCGGCATATAAATCTTGGTGCCTTTCTTCTGCCCTTATAATAGCTTTAGTAAGGGGGATGGTAACTTCAATAATTTGTTCGTAGTTTTTTATTTTAATAAACACTTTAATTTTAACTGCTTGTTCTTCACTAAAATGTTTTTCTATTTTATTTAATTTATTAATAATATATTCCCTGATCGCCTTAGTAATTTTTATTTTGCCCCCATGGATTTCATATGTCACTTTTTCACCTTCTTCATCAATGAGTATATCATACTTAAAAACGAAAAACCACTTCTTAGTGGTTTATGTTTTTATTTGTTTAACATTGATGGCCTGTAGTCCTTTTTCAGTTTCGATTAGGTCAAATTCAACAAGTTGCCCTTCCGAAAGGGTTTTATATCCGTCTTGATCAATAGTAGAATAATGAATAAAAATATCTTCACCTTCCATGTAATCAATAAAGCCATAACCCTTTTCATTATTGAACCATTTTACCTTACTAATCACCTCTAGCACCTCACCTTCTTGAAAGTTTATACTGCTACTTTAAATATAAAATATGATTTTATCTTTTTCAATTAAATTAAGTCATCATTTTCTGACAATGTTCTACCCATTTAACTATTTTTATTAATATTATTATCTTAACAGAATAATTAGTGATAGATTATTTTCTCGACTCAACGGTCTTTTTTCATGTTTAATTTGTCATTTTAATAATTTTATTTTTAATTATAACTAATAAAAAGAAGTAAAAGCTGTCTTAGACCAAAAAACGGCCTTATTAGTTCGTTTGTGATATTATATTGTCATAATAAGGAGTGAAGGCCGATGCTAAAAGGGGTACTAATAAATAGTTCTATTCAAACTGTTAAAAATCAATATCCTAACTTGGATCAAGAAAAAATAGAAAAGATAAAATACGGTATTGAAGGAATATATTTAACCGTCTCTAAGCTAGTTATTATTTTTTTACTAGCGCTTATATTAGACATAGTTAATGAGGTTTTCCTCTTTATGATAATCTTTGCCAGTTTAAGAATGATAGCGTCGGGCGTACATGCGACTAATAGTTTAAGTTGTTTAATTATTTCCTTAGTCATTTTTATCGGGTTACCCCTAATTTTAAAAATAATTATTATCCCCTTAGTTATTAAACTCAGCTTATGTGGATTTAGCCTTTTCATATATGGCCGTTATGCTCCGGCTGATACGAAAAAAAGGCCTTTAATTAGTCCAGAAAAAAGAGTCGCTTTAAAAATGATTAGTTTGTTGATGGTGTTAATGGCTAGTGGGCTAGTCCTAATTATTAGGGATGAGTATACAGTTAACCTTTTGCTTGGGGCTTTAGTTATCCAAGGTTTATTAATTATGCCTATTACTTATCGATTATCTAACCAAACATATAGTAATTACCAAAATAATACCATTACTGAAAATTAGCGTTTCCGATATTTTTTAATAGAAAGGAGGGTGGATCTTGAAGAAAATCTATGCCTATTTATTAATGGCCCTAGGGTTATTAGCTTCAACAGC
>JAQVDA010000085.1 GCA_028698535.1 Bacilli bacterium | reverse complement strand
ATCTTGTTAGAGATGATTGATTAATATTTTCTTTAAAATAATTTCGCATGGCTCTAACCTCCTTGGTGTGGTAATTATTAAATCATAATAATTAATTATTCTTTAATTATAATCATAACACTAATTTCCTAAAAAGCAATCTTTTGATTATCTAGCAATTTTTAATGAGTATTTTTATATAATATTATAGAAAGGTAGCGTTAAATTATTTATTAGTGCGTTATTAATAATATAATTTAAGTAGGGTGGTTAGGGTGACAAAGAAGTTAATTATATATATATTTATATTGACAACTATTATTTATATGGAGTTAGTATTTAAATATATCTTATTTGGCACTCTGTGGGATAATAGTGTTTTAAACATTATTTTATTGTCAATTCCCATTTCTTTAGTAATATATTTATTAATTAATTTGTTTAGTAACAAGATTAATAAAGTTATCTTATTAATAGTTTTAGTTGTATTATCATTAATTTTTGCTGGGCAAGTGGTCTTCTTTAAAATATATGATTCTTTCTTTTTTATTACGGCAGTTGGTAACGCAAATGCAGTGATTGAATTTTTTGGTTTTGTAGCGGGGAAAATATTGACTAATATGTTAGGCCTTTTTTATTTAATCTTGCCCATTCTCTTTTTCTTAATGTTTAGAAATAATCTATTTATTTTAAAAAAACATCACTATAAGTTTATGGTCATAATTTTAGTTTTAATTTTTTGTTGTCAATTTATAGTGGTTGCGACCCTCCCTAAAAAAGGGTTATATGCGGCTTATGATTTATATTATAAGGCTCATGTGCCAACTTTAATGGTTAAAAAATTGGGGTTACTAACTACTATGCGTTTAGATATTCAAAGATTAATCTTTCATTTTGATGATGAGAATAATATTGTTAAACCAGATGATGACGATAATATTGAGATGGAAGCAATGCCTGGTTATAATATATTAAATATTGATTGGGATCAGTTAATCGCCGCCGAAGATAATGAAACAGTTAAAATGATGCATCATTATTTTAAAGGAGTAGAGCCGACTAAACATAACAATTATACTGGTTTATTTAAGGGCAAAAATTTAATATGGATTTTGGCGGAAGCCTTTGATTCTATTGCGATTGATAAAGATATTACGCCTACACTTTATAAAATAGCGCACGAGGGCTTTAATTTTACGAACTTTTATACCCCGATTTTTCTTAGTACTATTGATGGTGAATATATAACCAAAACATCATTAATACCTAAGGAAGGCGTCATCAGTATGTACTATACAAATAATAATTATTGGCCCTTCTCATTAGGGCATTTGTTTAAAGATTTAAATTATAATACGACTGCTTATCATAATGGTAGTGCCACTTATTATCGTCGTCATTTATCACACCTAAATTTTGGGTATGAGCATTATTATGCTTGTGGTCAAGGGCTTAATATTAATTGTGATATTTGGCCGCAGAGCGATTTTGAAATGATGGAAGCGACTATTTCCAAACAATTAACTACATCCAAACCATTTATGATATATTATATAACTATCAGTGGTCATTTAAGATATAATAAGTGGAATTCGATGGCCATTAGAAACTGGGAGAAGGTGAAGCATTTAAATTACTCAGAACCAATTAAGTGCTATTTGGCGCAACATGTTGAGTTAGATAAAGCCTTAGCTAGTTTAATTAATCATTTAGAGAAGGTTGGTAAGGCTGAGGAAACAGTAATTGCGATTAGCTCTGACCACTGGCCTTATGGACTAACGGTAGAACAGCTAAATGAAAAAGCTAATTTTAACCGGGATGATTTTTTTGAAAGAGAGCGGATGCCTTTTATTATCTGGCATAAAGGTATTAAACCAACAAGGATTACTAAATTTGGTAGTAGTATTGATATTGTCCCCACACTTGCTAATTTATTTGGGTTAAAATATGATTCGCGTCTATTAATGGGGCGGGATTTATTTTCTGAGGCGAAAGCTATTGTTATTTTTGCCAATAGAAGTTGGATTACAGACCAAGGACGCTATGATTCTTTGACCAAAAAATATCTAGATATTTCCTTAGTGGGTGATAATACTAACTATATAGAGAGAATTAATCAAGAAGTTTATAATCGTTTTGAAATGTCAAGGCTAATTTTAGATGTTGATTATTATCGTAAATTATTTAAATAGATATATGCTAAGGTATTTAACGCGTTAGATATTAGATTAGTTTATATTATAATATCATTAAAACAATGTTATAATAATTTAAGAATAAGATTATAAAGCGGGTGGGCGAATGACTTTTGGTAAGTTAAATGAGCAGGAATTTAAAAACTTTATCATAAAACATCCAAAGCGTACTTTTTTCCAAACCATTGAATGGGGTCGTTTAAAAGCTCACCATGGTTGGCAGATGGAATTATTAGGTATTAAGAAAGAAAACCAAGTTATTGGGGCAGCGATGTTATTATCTAAACAGACCGCATTAAGAAAAAAAATATATTACATACCGCGTG
>JAQVDA010000084.1 GCA_028698535.1 Bacilli bacterium | reverse complement strand
TTTTTCTCAATTTAACCTAACTAAATTGAACTTTAGATTATTTATATAAATCATCTATGATATAATAAAAACAGGGTGAAATAAATGGTTAATCATGATGCTGTCCGCTTTTTTGAACAGCATAATATGGACTTAGAGAAACTTTTAAAGTTAGAAGATAGTTATATATATACGCCGAATGAGATAAACTCAATAGTTTTTGAATATGGCTTTCATCATGAAGCCACAGATACCACTATTAGTGTGGCTGATATTTGTGGTTATTCTCGGTTTCAAACTCAACATCCGAATTTATTTTTAAGTTTGGGCACTTATTTTAATAGCACCGGCGATGGTTATCACCAAAGAAGCATAGGGCTGTTAGATTATTCGGCGGATGAAATAATACAAAAATTAGAAGATAGTTTTATAACGGAACCGATTATGGTAAAAATGATATCTGATAAGGAATATGTAATTTCTACTAACGGATTACATAGATACACTGTTTTAAGAGCCCATTTTCTAAATGAAAGTATAGGAATAGAAAAAGATTCGCCCGAATTTATGAAACTATGCCAAAAATATGAAATTCCAGTTAAATTATCTAATGTTGATTGGGTAAAAACCTATGTCAATTTGCTATTATTAAATAACCCACATTTTAAGGGTTTAATTCAATTGGAATATGATAACAATTATCACTATACTGGTAATGTCGTTTTAAAGTTGCCATCTGGCGAAAGCAAAGTATTAAATGATACGGAATTAATGGATTTAGCCAAACAGTTTATCGCGCTTACAGATGAAGACGATTATTATAAAACTATTGATTTATATTGTGCGCAATATGATAGTTTTAACACTTTTGTTAAAACTAATTTCCCAGAATTAATAAGTAGACAAACCAATAAATATAGTGGAGGTGTAATAAAATGATTGAATTGGAAAAAATTAATGAAGAGATAAAAAGTTTTTTAAAAATTAGCCCCCTTGACCATAATTATCTTTTTAAGGTAGATAATGTTATTATGGGTTGCGGTAGAATTAATACAGATGGTACAAACAAAATAGAATTCTTAATATTAAATCAATATAGGGGAAATGGATATGGCGAGATTTTATTTAATGAATTAATTAAAGAGGTAAAAAGGCTGGGGTATAAGGAAATTTTTATAACTTTGGCTAATGATAATATTAAAGCGAAGAGAATCGTAGAAAAAGGAAAAGGATTACAAATATCATCACAACCTGGTACGGTAAAATATGTAATTCCTATTGTATAAAATATGATTTATTCTATCGACAATAATATAAACCGAAAAAGTATTATTTAGCGTTATAGTGAGCTGGAGGTGTTAATAATATGGAAATATTAATTGTTATTGGTATGATTTTAGTAATAATAAAAAGAATTAAAACTATAAGAATATCAAGACAAGAACAACAAAGATTTAAGAAAATTTCTATAAATCTAAATGTTACGGGTAAAAAGGAAAGCAATCAATATAGTGATGTTAATCTAGATATTTTAGGGAAAGAACAACAATTTTTATATGAGAAAATGGAAAACACCAGAGAGTCTATGTATATAACTGGTAAAGCGGGAACCGGGAAATCTTTTTTACTGAAGTTTTTTGCCAGTAATACCCGCAAAAAAGTAGCCGTAGTAGCGCCAACGGGCATAGCGGCTTTAAATATAGGGGGACAGACTATTCATTCGCTATTTCAATTAGATTTTGGGGTACAATATCCTAAACAGGTTGGCTTTATACCGACTAGGTTGAGGACAATTTTAAAAAATATTGATGTGTTGGTAATAGATGAGGTTTCTATGGTACGAGTAGATATATTTGCCATGATTAATAGGAAAATGCAAGTTGCTAACAATAATAATCTTCCTTTCGGAGGCAAACAAGTAATTATGTTTGGCGATTTATTTCAAATTCCGCCGGTTATAACAGACGGGCAAATTTCCCGTTATTTAGAAGATACATATGGAGGTATATTTTTCTTTAATTCCTCAATTTATAACGAAAACGCATTTAAAACGTATGAACTATCAGAAATGTTTCGCCAAAAAGATAAGAAATTCATCGATATATTAAACCGGATTAGAATTGGGAGACCGCAGGAGAGCGACTTTGTTGTTTTAAATAAAAGATATAATCTTGAAGCGTGTGGTGAGGGAATATTAACTTTAGTAACTACCAATGCAAAAGCTAGTGAAATAAACACAAGAAAATTAGATAATATCCAAAGCAAAGAATATTCATACAACGCTGAAATTACTGGGGATATTCTTCGAGGTGATTATCCAACGGAAGCTACCCTAAAATTAAAAGTTGGTGCCCAAATTATGATGATAAAAAACGATAATATGGAATCAGCTGTAGGAAGAGGAAAGAACCATCGTAGATGGGTTAATGGGACACTCGGTATTATTACATACTTAAGTGAAGATATTGTAAAGGTAGCGATTAATGGAGTTGAACATATAATTGATAAAGCTTCTTGGGAGAAATACCGATATGAAT
>JAQVDA010000017.1 GCA_028698535.1 Bacilli bacterium | reverse complement strand
AAAATGGGGATGTAATGTTTACGAGGGTAAAAATAATTAATATAATTATGGGTTATTATTGTTTTTAAAATCCTTATATTTAGTTAAAATAGCTTCATTTTTAAAGAAGTTATTTAAAATAGCGATATTTTTTACTGTTTCATTATCTATAACATGTTCGATAAGCTCGGTTTGCCTTAAAACATTCTCCTCGCATCCTAATAATTTTAAAAACCCTTCAATAATATTATGTCTTTTTAATAAATAACCCCCTAGTTTTTTACCTTGTTCTGTTATGGTTATTATTCCATATTTTTCATAATTAAGGAACCCTAATTCGCCTAATTTCTGAACCATTTTGGAAGCCGAGGAATTTTTAACATTCAATAATTGGGCTAATTGATTAATTCTAATATAACCTTCGTTTAAACTATTTCGATAAATCATTTCAATATAGTCTTCCATGGCGGGGGTAATTTTCTTTTGATTTTGTTGTAGTTCATATCCTCTTACCGTATAAAATTCATTATCCATCTTGTCCACCCCGTTTATCTTTCTTTTTTATATATAATATGTTTTTGTTATAACACTCATGATATGTTTTTCATATCTTAGGGTAGAGAAAACTTCTTTCTCGGGACTAAAATATAAAGGAGATGAATTAGATATGGCGCATAGTAATATCCCCTTATCTAAATTATTAGTTAATGAAAGAGGAAAAGTTAAAGATATTTTACTTAAAGGCCGAATAAGAAGAAGATTGTTGGACCTGGGCTTAATAACGGATACGGCGATAGAAACATTACAAAAGAGTCCTTTTGGCGACCCTATTGCGTATTTAATTAGAGGTACTGTTATTGCTCTTCGGTCAGAGATATCATCCCAGATATTAGTGGAAAAAGTTTAAATATGGTGGGGGGAATTGGCATGGATAAATATAAACAAAATAATATTGATGAACATTCATTAAAAATTATAAAAAATGAGTCAACTGATAAAATTATTGCTTTAGCGGGCAATCCTAATGTTGGGAAAAGTACCGTGTTTAATGGTTTAACTGGTCTAAATCAACATACTGGTAATTGGCCTGGAAAAACAGTAACTATTGCCCAAGGTAACTATCGGCATAAAAATAAACGGTTTATTTTAGTTGATCTTCCTGGAACCTATTCATTGATGGCTAATTCGGTAGAAGAAGAGGTGGCGCGAGATTTTATTTGTTTTGGTAATCCAGATGTTACTGTTGTCATAGTTGATGCGACGTGCTTAGAGAGAAATTTAAACCTAGTGTTACAAACCTTAGAAATAACAAATAATGTTGTGGTATGTGTTAATTTAATGGATGAAGCTCGGCGTAAGAAGATTGAGATTGACCTTGAAAAATTATCCACAGAACTTGGTGTTTTAGTTATTGGTACCAGCGCTAATAAAGGAAAAGGATTAAAAGAACTAATGACGGCGGTTTCAAAAACAGCGGGCAATAAAAAAGTTAATAAAACGATTATAAAATACGATAATAAAATTGAAGAAGCAGTTAGTAAAATCGAAAAACAATTAAACAATATTTTAAAAAATACCGTTAATGCTAGATGGTTAGCCCTAAGACTAATTGAAGGCGATGATAATTTACTAAGATCTATTAAAAAACATCTGGGATTTAATCGTGGTAATTATAAAGAACTTATCAAGATGGTCGCTGATACAAAAAAGGGATTGCATAATGAAGGGTTTGATAGTGAAGTTATTCGCGATAAAATTGTTTTAAACATAGTGACAAAAGCGGAGATAATTAGTAAAAAGGTGCTTTCTTTTAAAAGTAAGGAATATAATGTCCAAGATCGCAAAATAGATAAATATCTTACTTCAAAATTATATGGGATTCCAATAATGATTGGATTGCTGGGGATTGTTTTTTATATTACCTTAATTGGCGCTAATATTCCATCAGGGATATTAGCCTATGGTTTGTTTTGGTTGGAAGATCGTCTAAGTGATTTTTTTATATGGTTAGGTACACCTTCATGGGTTCATGGTATCTTGGTTTTAGGAATGTATAGGACATTAGCGTGGGTAGTTGCCGTTATGCTACCACCAATGGCCATCTTCTTCCCTTTATTTAGCATTCTTGAAGATTCTGGGTACCTACCACGAGTAGCTTTTAATTTAGATAATTTATTTAAAAAAGCCTGTGCTTGCGGGAAGCAAGCATTAACAATGTGTATGGGATTTGGATGTAATGCAGCGGGAATAATTGGGTGTCGAATAATTGATTCTCCGCGGGAGAGGTTAATTGCGATTATTACTAATAATTTTGTACCCTGTAATGGTAGATTCCCCACATTAATTGCGGTTATTACCATGTTTTTTTCAGGCTTTATTATGTCACCTTTGCAACCTTTAATTTCCACTTTTATATTGACCGGAATAATTGTGTTAGGTGTTATTATGACTTTATTTATTTCTAAGTTATTATCTAAAACTATTTTAAAAGGGATTCCTTCCACTTTTACTTTAGAATTACCGCCTTATCGAAAACCACAATTTGGAAAAGTGATAGTTAGGTCGATTTTTGATCGTACCTTATTTGTTTTAGGTCGGGCGGTAGCAATTGCCGCTCCGGCTGGTTTAATTATATGGATTATGGCCAATATTAAGATTAATAATATAAATATATTAACCCACTCGGCTAATTTGCTTCACCCAGTTGCCTACCTTATGGGATTAGACGGGTATATTTTAATAGCCTTTATTTTAGGCTTTCCCGCTAATGAAATAGTGATTCCAATCATTATTATGAGTTATATGTCAACTGGTAACATTCTTGAACTTGATAGTTTGTTAGCCTTAAAAAGCTTATTAGTAAATCATGGTTGGACCTGGTTAACAGCCATATGTGTGATGTTATTTTCATTAATGCATTGGCCCTGTGGAACAACTTGCTGGACCATAAAAAAAGAAACCCAGAGTTTTAAATGGACGTTTGTTTCTTTCTTAGTTCCTACCATAGTTGGTATAATTACTTGTTTAGTAGTAGCTAATTTAGTACGTCTATTAGGCCTCGTTTAATATTATTAACAAAAGTAGTACAACATATATTATAATAAGAATACTTGTAGTTGATAAAAGTGTCACCACCGAGTTATAATTAGTGTTAAAGATATTGCTGAATAGTCATTTTTCTGATATAATAGTGCTCGTACATGGGGCTGTAGCCAAGTGGTAAGGCGTGGGACTGCAACTCCCTGAGCATCGGTTCAAATCCGTTCAGCCCCTCCAATAAGCAGATGTAGTTCAATGGTTAGAATATGGCCTTGCCAAGGCTATGATGCGGGTTCAATTCCCGTCATCTGCTCCATAGATTATTATGCCCTTATTATATAAGGGTTTTTATTTTTACATTATATCATATATCCAGTTATTCTCCGCCTTGTACTTCATAGGCATCAGTAACGACAAAGAATGCTTCGGGATCAATTTCTTGAATTGCTTCTTTGAATTTAACGTATTCTCTGGTTGGTATAACACAAATAATCATGTTTGCTTTTTTATTGGTAAATCCGCCTCTAGCGTTTACAATCGTGATACCGCGCCCTAAATTATTAATAATAAAGGACTTTATTTCTTCTTTCTTAGAGGTAACAAGATGGAAAGCTTTGTTATTTGAGGTCCCTAATAAAACTTTATCGGTCATCACACTAGTAATATATAATACCAATACGGCATATAAAGCCATCGTCCATCCAGAAATAGCGGTTCCTAGTAGAATAATAAGACTATTTACGACTAAGAGGGAGTAGCCAATAGATCTTTTTTGATAGTGGGATAAAATTTGACTGACAATATTTAGACCGCTCCCAGAGAAACCAGATTTATAAAGGAGTCCACTCGCAAAACCAGAAATAACGCCACCAAAGATAACAATTAATAAGGTATCCGCGTTACTTAAATCAATATAGTTAGTGATATTAGCGGTTAACTTAACAAATAAAGGGAATAAAAAGGAAACAAGCAAAGCTTTAACAGTCCTTTCTTTACCAAGTGTTATCAGACAGATAAATAATAAAAAGATGTTAATTAACAAGATAAAAGTGGCGGGTTCTATTTTGAAAAAATTGTTAACAATAATAGCTAAGCCCGTGACCCCACCATAAATTATTTTACGGGGGTAAAAGAACAGGTTAAAAGAAGAAGCAGAAATAAAAAGCGACAATATTAACTGAGTACATCTCATAAAGCGGTTCTTTTGATAAATTATATTTAAAATATCATTACTAGTTCTTTTTTTTCTAAATTGTTTCATACTAAAAGCCTCCTGTTATTAATGTTTTCATTTTCTTTTGATACTTCATAGGCATCAGTAACGACAAAGAAGGCTTTATCATCAATAGTGCGTAGCCCTTCGGTTAATTTAAAATAATCGTTGGTGGGGATGACGCACATTAAAACTTTCTTACTTTGCCCGGTGAAACCGCCTTCAGCGTCTAATATTGTTACGCGTCGGTGTAGCGTTTCTAAAATATAGGTCTGCACCTCTTTTTCTTTGGTGGTAACAATATATAAAGCTTTATTACTTGAGGTTCCTAATAAAACCTTATCGGTAATGGTACTAATAATATATATTACAATAATTCCATACATCGCTATTTCCCAACCAAAAACCATGCTACCACCAAGGATAATTAAACCATCGACTATTAAGGTGGCTTGACCAATAGAAATTTTAAAATATTTATAGATAATTTGGCATATGATATCGGTCCCACCAGTTGTAAACCCCGTTTTAAAAGTTAATCCACTGCCTAGTCCCGTAATTAACCCCCCGAAAATAGCCATTAATAAAACATCGGTGTTATCTAAAACAATATAATGTCTGATATTAGCTGTTAGGCCAACAAATATAGGATATAACAGGGACCCTAAGATAGAATTAAAAGTTTTTTCTTTTCCTAACAAGATGAAACTGCCTACTAATAAGAAAATTGAAGTATAGAAAATAAAAAGGGCTGGTTCTAGTTTAAATAAGTGGCTAGTAATAATAGAAATACCACTTACACCACCATAGACTATTTTACTAGGAAGAATGAATAAATTAAAAGAGACAGCGACCATTAATACGCCTATAATAAATAATAAATAATCTTGTAATGATTGTTGTTGTTTAGTTTTTATGGGTAGTTGATGCTTCTTAGGGGAAAAAATCATAATATTTACCTCGCTTTAGCTACTTTTGTTATCCATATTATACCACGTATAATTTTTAAAAAATAACTATAATTTATATATATCTTAAAAAGGCATGATATAATTATATAAGATGGGTGTGATGGTAGTGAAAATAATCCAAATTAGAGCAAAATGGTGTGTATCCTGTCTTATTATGGAAGACCGCATGGCGATTATTAAAAAAGAGTATCCTTCGTTAGTGATTACTAATTATGATTATGATGAGGATCAAGTAATGGTTGCCAAGTGGCAAGTTGGAAAGGTTTTACCAGTTATTATTATTTTAGATGAAGATAATAATGAGGTGATGAGGCTTATTGGTGAGAAAAAGATTAATGATCTCAGACAGGCTTTAAATAAAGGTGGTAAGAATGATTTGCTTTGAAAGATTAAAGTAAACATTATGGTTTATGTTTTTAATAATCGCGTTCGTTATATTTAATGGGCGTGATTTTTTTGTAATTTATTATCTTGATTTCGTTTTGAATAATTTACTTTTAGGAAAATATAATTATATTGAGTTGAGAATTTTTAAAAGATGAGGGATAAAAATGGCTAAGCTGGATATTATTGGTATTCCTAGGGCTCTACTATATTACAAATATCGGTATTTATGGGAATGCTTTTTTAAGGAATTGGGTTGTCATATTTTACTTAGTCCTGAAACAAATAAAGAAATTATGGATCAGGGTATAAATCATTCGATTGACGAGAGTTGTTTGTCAGCCAAAATATATATGGGGCATATTTATGCTATTATAAATCAGGTTGACTATATTTTTGTGCCCCGATTTTGTAACTTTGCCCGTCAGGAAACGGTTTGTACTAAATTTAACGCCTTATATGATATTGTTCGGAACACTTTCCCGCATAAGGAGGTTCTTCATTATAATGTTGATGTTTTAAAGAGAAATGGCGAATTAAAGGGTTTTATCAAAATGGGTTTAGCTTTAAAAAAGAATTTCTTTTTGATTGTTAAAGCCTATATTAAAGCCAAGTTAAAACAAAAGCACCATGATAAATTAGCTCATAAGCAACAAGCCGATTTAATTAATAATGAATCGTGTTTAAAGATGTTAATTGTGGCTCATCCTTATAATCGTTATGATAAGTTAGTGGGGTTTCCGATTATTAAATACTTAATGGAAAATAATATTATGCCCGTTTATGCTGATATTGTTGATCATAAGGTCGCCCGTCAACGCTCTTTAAATATTTCTAAAACTTTACATTGGACATATAGTAAAGAATTAATTGGGGCGATTGATTATTATCAAGATAAGATTGATGGTATTATTTTTATTTCTACTTTTCCTTGCGGTCCAGATTCATTAGTTAATGAACTCTGTTTGCGCAAAATAAAATATGTACCGATGTTAAATTTGGTACTTGATGAATTACAAGGGGAGGCCGGATTACATACTAGATTAGAGAGCTTTATTGATATTATTAAAATCCGAAAAAATAAGCAAGAGGCAGTTTCCTAATGGCTTTAAAAGGGGCCGTTTTGAGTTTCCCTCATCTTGGTGATTATCATGTGCCGATTGCTTACTTTGCTAAAAGGTTATTAAATATGAAAGTTATTAAACCCTTGCCAATTACCAAAAAAACATTGGAAATAGGCGCAAAATATAGTCCTGATTCGGTCTGCGTCCCTTTTAAGTATAATTTAGGTAACTTTATTGAATCCTTGGATCAAGGGGCCTCTGTTTTAATCCAAGCTGGCGGCGGTTGCCGTTTTGGTTATTACGCCGAAGTTCAAGAACAAATACTAAGGGATTTAGGTTATAAGTTTACCTTTATTAGGATTGTCTCTAATGATAAATTAACCGTTACTAATATTTATCGCCAATTAAAACAAATAAATCCCCGCCTTAACTTTTTCCTTTTTATTTATTATTTTTATTTTATAATTCGCATGAGTAAAAGTCTTGAGAATATTCAACAATATGTCAATAAAAATAGTGGCTTTGAGGTTGAAAAAGGTTCTTTTGGTCTTCTTTATAATAAGTTTCTAGGCGAAATAGAATTAGTAAATAATATTGGTGAATTAAATCGTTTGTTTTTAAGATACCAAAGGGCTTTTAATAAGTTACCAATTAATAAGCCCGTTGATTGTTTGAAAGTAGGGATTGTGGGAGAAGTATATGTGGCAATTGAGCCGTTTAGTAATTGTTATGTGGAATCGCAAATGGCTAAAAAAGGAGTCGAGGTCACTAGGTTAGTAACCGCCACCCGTATTTTACTTCGAAGACCAAAGGACCATCGTGATTTGTTAGTTAAAGCCCATCCCTATCTAAAGTATGCAATTGGGGCGGATGGTACGGATAGTGTGGCAAAGACCAAAGTTTTTGCGGAAGAAGGATATGATGGTGTTATTCATATTAAACCTTTCGCCTGTATTCCGGAACTTAATGCGATGCCCATGTTACAAAAAATAAGTCATGATTATAATATGCCCATTTTATATTTAAGTTTTGATGCTCAAACCTCAGAGGCTGGGGTTCTAACCAGATTAGAAGCTTTTTATGATATGTTATTAATGAAAAGGGGGCATTAAATTGAATAAAACAGCCAAGGTTTTAAGTTTTCCCCGTCTTGGTAATTATCATATTCCAATTGCTTTCTTTGTCCGCAAGGTGTTACAGGTTGAGGTTCTAGAACCACTTCCGATGACGCGGAGAACGTTAGAGGTAGGGGCAAAGTATAGCCCTGAATTTGTCTGTGTGCCTTTTAAGTATAACCTAGGTAATTTTATTGAAGCCTTAGAAAGAGGGGCTAATGTTTTAGTGCAAGCTGGTGGTGGTTGTCGTTTTGGTTATTATGCGGAAGTTCAAGAACAAATACTAAGGGATTTGGGTTATCAATTTGAATTTATTAATATTGTTCCTACGGCTAAGATAACTCCGTGGTCAATATATAAAAAGTTTAAGGAAATAAATTATAATCTTAATATCTTACGCTTTATTTATTATTTTTATTTGGTGTTTCGCATGACTAAAATGATGGAATCAATGGAAAAATATATTAGAGAAAATGGTGGTTTTGCCACTAAAGAAAAAAGTTTAATTACTATTTATCAGCAATTTTTAACTAGTCTTAATACCACTAATAGTTGGTCTGATTTAAAGCGTAAATATTTAAGGTATAATCGTTTATTAAAAGCGATAGAATTAGATAAGCCCAGTGATTATTTAAAAATAGGTATTATTGGAGAACTTTATACCGCGATGGAACCATTTAGTAATTGTGATATTGAAACTAATTTAATCAGTAAAAAAATAGCCGTTACTAGATTAACTACTGTGACTTATTTAGTGTTTGATAAACTTAGAAATCGTCGACAAATAATAAATGCTGCTGGTCAATATGCTACCTATTCTTTAGGAGCTGATGGGACTGATAATATTGCCCGCGCTAAGTACTTTGGTGAGCATGGTTATGATGGGATTATTCATACTAAGCCTTTTGCCTGTACACCAGAGGTTGATGCGATGCCTATTCTCCAAAAGATTAGTCGGGATTATAATATTCCTATTTTGTATTTGAGTTTTGATGCTCAAACCTCAGAAGAGGGAATTTTGACGAGAATTGAAGCTTTTTATGATATGGTGAAAATGAGGAGAGACCGCAATGAAAAAGGGTTATTTAGGAGTTGATGTTGGTTCTATTTCAACCAAAGGGGTTATTATTGATAGTGATAATAATATTATCGCGGAAGATTATTTGTGGACCGAAGGAAACCCCGTTGTGGCGGTTAAACAACTACTTAAGAATTTATTGGTTAAAACGCGGAATAAAGACTTACTCGTGGTAGCAGTCGGTACCACTGGTTCAGCGCGTAAATTAGTGGGTACTATTTTAAATGCTCAAGTTATCAAAAACGAAATAACGGCGCAAGCTATAGGAACTTTAGAATTATATCCTGAGGTGAGAACGATTTTTGAGATTGGGGGACAAGACTCTAAAATCATTTTGATTGAGAATGGAATTATTGTTGATTATGCGATGAATACATTGTGTGCGGCTGGAACCGGTTCTTTTTTATCATCGCAAGCCAAAAGATTGGGTATGCACCCGGAAGACTTTGGTAAGTGGGCCATAAGGTCTAAAAAACCAACGAAGATTGCGGCGCGATGTACCGTTTTTGCCGAATCAGATTTAGTTCATAAGGCCCAAATCGGCCATAAAAAAGAAGATATTATTGCGGGGTTATGCCGGTCCGTTGTACTCAACTTTTTAAATAATGTTGGGAAAGGTAAAAACATTAAACCACCAATTGTTTTTCAAGGTGGCGTTAGTAAGAATATTGGGGTGGTTAAAGCTTTTGCGGATATAACTGGGGAGGAAATAAAGGTACATAAATATGGCCATTTAACGGGTGCTTTTGGGGTGGCTCTATTAGCTAAAAGAGCTAATGATGAACATTGTTTTGATTTTAATTTTGTAAATATGCATTTTGAAACAAAGGGTATAGAGTGTATGAAGTGCCCCAATAACTGTGAGATAATATGTGTTTATAAAAATAATAAAATAATTGATAGCTGGGGTAATCGCTGTGATAATGGGGCGGTTTTAAAACAGTAGGTATGTTATAATTTTATTAGGTGATAAGATGGATCTAAAGCAGTTAATAATAAATTATAGTAAGCAGATTGGTATTGATTTAATTGGTTTTACTGATAGTGAGGTTAATGATGATTTAATTTTACGATTAAAACAAAAGGAACAATTAAATTTTCTTTGTTCTTTTGAGAATTACTCAATAGAAGAAAAAACAAATCCCGCTTTAATTATGGACGATGTTAAAACCATTATGGTAGTTGGTTTAAGTTATCCGAAAACTTGTAACCGACTAAAACAAATAAGAAAAGAAGCGGTTTATTTTGGTAATTGTTCTTGGGGTGAAGATTATCATCGGGTTTTAAGAAGAAAATTAAATAGGCTAGCTAGTTATATTAAAAATAGTACCCCTAACTTTACTTATCAAATAGTGGTTGATACATCCCCGTTAGATGAGCGGTATTTTGCTTATCAATCGGGGTTAGGTTTTTATGGTAAAAATGGTCTGTTGATTAATCAGGAATATGGCTCTTATTTTTTTATTGGTTTATTATTGACTAATTTAGAATTAAAAAAGGACAAGCCATTAAATAAGGGCTGTTTGGGTTGTAATATTTGTTTAGCTAAGTGTCCTACCCAAGCTCTTAACGAAACAGGGCTTTTGAATAGTAAGCGGTGTCTATCGTATATTACGCAAAAGCGAGGCGTTTTAACTGACTGGGAAAAGCGGATGATGAATAATTGTATTTATGGGTGTGATATATGTCAACGATGTTGCCCATATAATAAGGAGATTAACTCATTAAGTAATAAAGAATTTATTCCCAGTGACTTAGAATTTATTAATGCCTTAGAGTATCAACCGCTATCTAATAAAGAATTTAAAACGCAATATGGATTATTGACAGGTTCTTGGCGCGGTAAAAAGATAATTGAGCGAAATATT
>JAQVDA010000083.1 GCA_028698535.1 Bacilli bacterium | reverse complement strand
GGCTACGTTCGGTTTGACAAGTTACAACAATATTAGTTGGCAGATGAGTGATTCTAACGGCACTATCGGTCGTATTAACACTTTGCCCACCCGATCCACTACTTCTATAAACATCAATTTTTAAATCACTATCTTTTAATTCAATTTCAAAATCCTCTACTTCTGGCATGACTAAAACCGTCGCCGTAGAGGTGTGAACTCGTCCTTGTGATTCAGTCATCGGAACCCTTTGCACGCGATGAGCACCACTTTCATATTTTAATTTTGAATAAACATTGGTACCTTTAACTAAGAATTCTACCTGCGCATAACCGCCCGAAGATCCCTCAACACTATTTATTTCTTCTATATGCCAATTGTTTTTTTCTGCATATTTAGTATACATACGATATAAATCGCCCGCGAAAAGGTTGGCCTCGTCACCACCCGCTGCCCCTCTTATCTCAATAATAACATTTTTATCATCGTTTTCATCTTTAGGGATTAATAGTTGTTGAATTTGACTCTCTAATAATTCCTTGTCCTGCTCGAGCTCTATTAATTCTTCTTTGGCGAGCGCTTTTAATTCATTATCATTAAGAAGTTCCTTAGCT
The DNA here is from genome assembly GCA_028698535.1 of Bacilli bacterium. Lineage (GTDB taxonomy): Bacteria > Bacillota_I > Bacilli_A > RF39 > UBA660 > JAQVDA01. The sequence continues at coordinate 1,938 of JAQVDA010000083.1, read as the reverse complement.
CCATCAATGTTAGTTAGCAGTTCCTCGTAATGATTGTAAATATTTATTAACTCTTCCATGTTGGCTTGTTCTTTTAAAAGTTTTTTCATCGCTTCTATATTATTTAAATAATCTGGTTCGGTTAATAACTTATTTATCTCATCATATCTTTTTTTTATAGTCCTTAGCTTATTGATCACCTTGTTCCCCTCCGTTTCCAATATTATAGCACAGAAAAAGGCCTCTACATGCCTTTATTCAATTTCATAATCTTCCTCAACTAATGTTAGACCATCGAGTACATCCTCACTGTCATCATCCAAATCATCTATCTCATCACCACTATCATCATAACTATCATCCTCGTTATTCTCCTCATCAATATTTATTTCCTCTTCTTCTTCCTCCTCGGGTTCAGTCTTAAACTTCTTTGTTGAGTGTTTTAACCTTAAGTCCCAAGTCTCGTTATCCAAAGCAATAAAACGCTTATCGGTCGTTAATGAGGTATAAAAGTCACCTATTTTTTCCGCAAAAGCTGACTCTGGTAGTCCCAAGAGTTTAATTATCTGTTTAAATAACGTTGCCGTTTTTTGGGGTTTGTTTTTTTGTTGTAAGATATAATAGGTAATATCCGCATATGATAGTTGTTCTAATTCCTCTTTGGTTATTTTTTGAATGTCCATAACTTCCCTCCTACATTTTTTTAGGCATACTTATTCCTAGAAGACGCATGCCTTCCTTAAGAACAATAGCCGTTGCTTGTGATAAAAATAATTTAAAATTGGTTTCCTTAATATCTTCAGTAATAACGCGCTCTTGAGCATAAAACTTATTATAATCTTGCGCTAAATCAATCATATATTTAGCAATTAGTGATGGGTCATAATGATTACGCGCATTAACTATTATTTCATCAAAATTAACTAATTGCATTATTATATTCCATATATATTCATTAATATAATCTTTTTTGACAATAAAATCAATATCTTTATATTGATTAATGATAGAGTTAATACGAGCATATGTATATTGAATATAAGGCCCTGTTTCACCTTCAAATTTTAAAATATCTTCAAGATTAAAATCAATATCATTAGTACGATAATTTTTTAAATCGTTAAAAATGACCGCCCCAACGCCTATTTGCTGACTAATTTTATGTTTGTCTTCTAACTGGTTATTTTTATCAGTGATGTAATTCTCCGCTAATTCAATTGCTTGTTCTAAAACATCATGGAGCTGAACAACCTTACCTCTTCGCGTTGACATCTTTTTACCACCTTGTAAAATCATGCCAAAACCAATGTGATGAATATTTTTATACCAATCATAACCCATCTTCGCCACTACCGCCTTTAGTTGCTTAACATGAAGAGTCTGTTCGTTACCAATCACATATAAAATTTCATTAAAGTTATAAGTACGATGGCGGTAAAAAATAGCGGCTAAATCCCGGGTAATATATAAACTTCCCCCATCACTACGGGTAATTAAAACCGGAGTTCCTTCTTCTAGTTTGACAATCTGAGCCCCCGCATCTTCCACTAATAAATTTTTGGCTTCTAACTCATCAATAACCGGTTGCATCTTATCAATATAAAAGGCTTCACCATGATAAGAATCAAAATCAGTAATGCCAAGTAATTCATAGGTCTTCATGAATTCCTTTAATGACTCCGCGCGTACCCACTCCCACAACTTGGTGGCTTCTTCGTCTTTATCCTCTAATTTTTTAAACCAAGCGCGAGCCTCATCTTCTAAAGTAGGGTCGTATTCTGCCTGGTCATGAAACATTACATACAGTTTGCTTAGTTCTTCAATTGGATTAACCTTGATGGCTTCTTCATTCCCCCATTTTTTATAAGCCCATATAATCTTACCAAATTGCGTCCCATAATCACCAAGATGGTTAATACCAACGGTGGTATAGCCTAATTTATCTAATATTTTACGAAT
>JAQVDA010000082.1 GCA_028698535.1 Bacilli bacterium | reverse complement strand
CCCATAATAAAATTAGCATTTTTAATGACTTTGTTAATATTATAGTTTATTTCATCTTTGATTTTTTCGTATTGTTTATTTAAATCAATAAATTTCATTTTTTAAATCTCCCTTTAAAATCAGTCGTTTTTATATTTTTTAATGGAAATTTGACAGGTTTTCCGGTGGCCGCAGATTTATATATTCCTAAGACTACTTCTAATGCTTTTTTGCCATCTTTAATAGTTATATACGGTTCTTCATTATTTTTAATGGCCTTGATAACATCTTTATAAAGTGAGTTATGCCCAAAACCATATATATTATCTGGAAACTCTGAATAAAGTTCTTTTACTTCTTGAGCATCATTAGTGCTATCGGCAAATGCCCATTCTTCAATAATATTAACTGATTTACCACCGGCTTTTACAGTTCCCTTTTCACCAAAGAGGTATAATGTTTCCTCTAAATTAGCCGGATATATATTAGTTGTTCCTTCTATTATTCCATACGACCCATTTTTAAATTTAATTACCGCTATTCCAAAATCTTCGGCCTCTATATAATCATGACATAGTCGATCGGTATAAGCATAAACTTCTTCAATTTCACTATTCATCATCCAAATTAAAATATCAATATTATGTATACATTGATTCATAAGAGCCCCACCATCTTGTTCCCAAGTTCCTCGCCATGTAGCTTGTTGATAGTATCCAGGGCCACGATTCCAGCGTATATGAGCAGTTCCATAAAGCATTCTACCAAACTTACCTTCTTCAAGTGCTTTACGTATCCTTAAAATAGATTTATTAAATCTATTTTGATGACAAGACGAAACTACAACTTTATTCAATTTAGCCGCCTCTATTATCTTATCAACATCATTTAATGATAAAGCGATTGGTTTTTCAATAATAAGATTACATTTTGCCTTGATACAATCAAGGGCTATTGCAGCATGTTTGCCACTTTCAGTCGCAATACCCACTAAATCAAGTTTTTCCTTCTTTATCATCTCTTTATAATCAGTATATATTTTAACCTTATTTCTATCTAAATTAAATTTACTAATAAGATTGGTTGCTTTATTTTTTTCTATATCACATAATGCTGTGATTATTAAATTATTATCTATGGCTGCTTGAATATGATTAGGCGATATTCTCCCGCAGCCGATTAGTCCATATTTCATGTTATACCTCCATTATTACTACATTTTCCAATAATCAAAATACTTTGCCGCGACTTTTTCATCTAAAACCCCCTTAACATCAATCAAAATGGGATTATCAGCTTTTAGAAGTTTTTTATATGCTGTGTAATCACTTTGTCTATATTCATCATGAGAAACCGCTATAATTATAGCGTCATATTTCTTTTTGCTTTCATTACTAATTAGCTTTATTTTATATTCCTTTAATGCTTCCGCTGTATCAGCATGAGGATCAGATGCTTCTACTATAATTCCTTTCTTTTCAAGACCTTTTATAATATCAGGAATCTTTGAATTGCGAATATCAGGAATATTTTCTTTAAAGGTTATTCCTAATACTAATACTCTAGCCTGCGGTAATTTAATATTATGTTTTTTAAGTTTATTTGTGGTTATATCAACAACAACTCTACTCATACTATCATTTATTTCCCTGGCTGATGATATTAATTTTACTTTTACACCCATTGTTTTTGCTTTATGAATTAAATAATACGGATCTATGCCAATGCAGTGTCCGCCAACCAATCCGGGATTAAATTTAATAAAATTCCATTTAGTTCCTGCTGCTTCAATAACTTCTGATGTATCAATGCCCATTTTCCCAAAAATCAAGGCGAACTCATTAACAAGAGCAATATTAACGTCCCTTTGAATATTTTCAATCACCTTAGCAGCCTCAGCCACTTTAATTGAAGGCGCTTTATAAACGCCAGCATTAACAACTATTTCATAGACTTTGGCAATGATATCAGTTGTTTCCTGATCAATTCCGGAAACTATTTTTACCACCTTATCAATGGTATTGTTTTTATCTCCTGGATTTATCCGCTCAGGAGAATAACCAACTTTAAAATCCATACCACATTTCATTTTGCTTGTTTTTTCTAATATTGGAATACATATCTCCTCAGTTACTCCAGGATACACAGTTGATTCATAAACAATAATTGAACCTTTAGTTAAATTTGCACCAATGGTTTTTGTTACGTTTTTAATAATAGATAAATCAGGCTTTTTAAATTTATCAATAGGGGTGGGTACGGCGACAATAATAAAATTCCCCTTTCTAATATCATCAGGACTAGAGGTAAAATCAATTTTTACTTTCTTTAATAACTCGCCCCCAATTTCCTTAGTTGGATCAACCCCGTTTTTATATTGAACAATCTTTGTTTTATTCACATCATATCCAATAATATTTATACCTTTTCTGGCGAAAGCGGCGGCTAAGGGTAAACCAACATAACCCAAACCAACAATTACTATATTACTTTTTTTGTTAACTAATTCGTTATATATTTTCACTTATACACCTCGTCATTTATTTTTAAATTTGTAA
>JAQVDA010000081.1 GCA_028698535.1 Bacilli bacterium | reverse complement strand
CCTTGATGGCTTCTTCATTCCCCCATTTTTTATAAGCCCATATAATCTTACCAAATTGCGTCCCATAATCACCAAGATGGTTAATACCAACGGTGGTATAGCCTAATTTATCTAATATTTTACGAATAGCATTGCCAATTACGGTACTTCTTAAATGACCAACCCCAAATGGTTTAGCAATATTCGGTGATGAATAATCTAATACCACTGTTTTACCCTCACCCATTTTTTGACTACCATAATTTTCTTGTTCGGTGAAAATGCTTCTTAATACATCATTAGTTACTTTTTCTTTATTTAAAAAAAGATTAACATAGCCACCTATAGCTTCTACTTCCGCTAGTAATTCACCAGTAAGTTTTTCTTTTATCGCTTGGGCTATTAAATTAGGACTTTGCCGTTTTTCTTGGGCATATGAAAAGCAAGGAATAGCAACATCACCCATTGTTCTATCTTTTGGTCTTTCTAATATTGGCGCTGATTTGATATTTAGTTCGCCAAAAACCTTATTAATAATTTCTAAAAGGGTGCTTTTTATTTCTATTATCACAATATTCCTCCTCATGTTTAATAGCATTAAAAATCTAACTGAAATTATAACATAAGATTTTATAAATTGCACTTTTTTCCACACATATTTTGGTTTTTTTTATTTCATACTAATTTTAAGTAATTGAGGTGTTAACCATGAAATTATTAAAACGGCTTTTTATCTTGCTTTTTTTCGCTTTCTTAGCCTTTGTCATCTTTAATGTCGGGGCCTTTTTATATGTTAAAGTAACCCCCACACTAGAAATTAAAAATGCCAACAAGTTATCTTTATATGATTATCAAGAGGATCTCTTTTTTCAAGGGACAGGAGCCACTGAATGGATTAGTTTAGATAATATTTCGCCTTATTTGATTAAGGCTACATTAGCGGTTGAGGATAAAAACTTTTTCAATCATAATGGTTTTGACTATTTACGCATTATTAAAGCCGCTTATATTAATCTATTAGAAGGGGCTATTGTCCAAGGGGCTTCTACTATCTCTCAACAATATACTAAAAACTTGTTTTTAGATTTTAATAAAACCTGGCAAAGAAAAATAGAAGAGTTTTGGTTAACTTATGAACTGGAGGCCCATTATAGTAAAGAACAAATCTTAGAAGGGTATTTAAATACTATTAATTATGGGCATGGCGTTTATGGGATTGAAAACGCTGCTAATTTTTATTTTGATAAAAAGGCCAAACATCTTTCTTTAGCCGAAGCAAGTATCCTAGCGGGGATTCCTAAAAACCCGTCTCGATATTCACCATTAATTGATGAGTTAGAGGCCAAGCAAAGGCAAAATTTAGTGTTAAATATGATGGTTAAAAATCATTATATTACAAAAGATAAGAAGGATTTAACGCAACAGGAAAGGGTTGTTTATTTAGGTACGAAAGATAAATTAAACTTGTCAACTTTAATGTACTACCAAGATGCTGTTATTAGAGAGCTTAAAGAGATTACGACTATTCCGGCTTCCTTCTTAGAAACTGGCGGTTTAAAAATATATACTAATCTTGATGTTAACGCCCAAACATATTTAGAAGAGAGTGTGAAAAAGAATCTTAAAGATAATTTAGATATTGAAGTAGCGGCCGTAATGTTAAAACCAGAGACGGGGGCGATTCTGGCTTTAGTTGGCGGCCGAGATTATAGTAACTCCCCTTTTAATCGGGCGGTCCAATCGCGAAGACAAGTTGGTTCCACCCTGAAACCCTTTCTATATTATGCCGCGTTAGAAAATGGTTTTACCGCCTCAACTACTTTTATTAGTGAACCAACTACCTTTACTTTTGGGGTTAATAAAAGTTATTCGCCACGTAATTATGCGGAGAAATATGGTAATAAGCCAATTACCATGGCCTTAGCCCTAGCGTACTCTGATAATATTTATGCCGTTAAAACCCATATGTTTTTAGGGCCAAATATCCTGGTTGATGTTAGTAAAAGATTTGGCATTATGACTGATTTAACACCAATTCCCTCATTACCTTTGGGAACGGAAGAAATAAATATTATTGATTTAACTGGTGGTTATGCCGCATTAGCTAATGAAGGTTATAAAGTAGAACCCTATTTGATTAGTCGCGTAGAAGATATCAATGGTCATATCTTATATGAGCGGAAAAAGAAAAAAGAAATACCTTTAGATAAAAGTTTAATTTTTATTATTAACGAATTGCTCGCCAATTCATATGATTATAGTTTAATTGATTATAATTATCCGACCTGTCTAAGTATAGCCCCACGTTTAACAAAAAAATACGCGATTAAGTCCGGAACAACTGATGCCGATTTATGGGCTATTGGCTATAACAAAGATGTAGTTTTGGGCGTTTGGGTTGGTTATGATGATAATAAATTTGTTCCCGCTACGGAATATTTATACGCCAAAAATATATGGGTTGACAGCGTGGAGAATCACCTAAAAGAAAAAGAGGATAATTGGTATTCTATCCCCAGTAATGTAGTGGGCGTTTTAGTTGATCCAATTACTGGAAAACCGGCCACTAATAACGATGCCCG
>JAQVDA010000016.1:8138-11166 GCA_028698535.1 Bacilli bacterium | reverse complement strand
TTTCGCACTATGATTAGAGACCGCATTAGTGATATATATAGTAAGTGGGCTGACAATTATAAAGACTTTATGAATAATGCTAGTGATGATATCAAGACGGAGATTGTCAGTATTGAAAAAAATAACTTTGAAGTAGATATTAGTGATTTAGCCTTTAACTTTGATGAAGAATTAAAAGAAGCCACTAGAGTTACTAACGGTAAGGTAATGAATGTACTGGCCGATTATTTGCCTAATTTTATTGGTGGTAGTGCTGATTTAGCTAGTTCGACAAAGACTTATCTAACTAAATATAAGGATTTCACTAAGGATTCTTATGATGGACGTAATATTTGGTTTGGGGTTAGAGAACATGCGATGGGCGCCATTTTAAACGGGATTAGTTTATCTGGTATGCGCAGTTTTGGCTCTACCTTTTTATCATTTAGTGATTATTTAAAACCCGCTATTAGACTGGCTTGTTTAATGAATTTACCAGTTACTTATATTTTTACTCATGATTCAATTAATATAGGTCATGATGGGCCAACGCATCAACCAATTGAACAACTAGCGATGCTTCGTAGCATCCCAAACTTAGATGTTTATCGACCAGCCGATGCTAAGGAAGTTGTTGGTAGCTGGCACTTAATCTTAAAAAATAATAATCCGAGTGCGCTTATATTATCAAGAGCGGATATTAACATTCAAAAAGGAACTAGTATTGAAGGAGTCGCCAAAGGGGCTTATATTGTAAAGGAAGAACAAGAAAGACTTGATGGTATTATTATCGCGACTGGGGCTGAAGTGGAATTGGCTAATTTAGTTAGTGAGGAACTAGCTAAACGGGGTTTAGATGTTAGAGTGGTTAGTATGCCTATTATGAGTTTGTTTAATAAACAACCTAAAAAATATCAAGAAGAACTTTTCCCAATTGGTATTAAAAAAGTGGTAATTGAAGCTGGTTCTAGTTATGGCTGGCATCAATTTGTTTACAACGATAAGTACTTAATTACTATTGACGAATTTGGGACAAGTGGTCATCCAGATGATGTAATCAAGTATTTTAAATTTAATCTTCCTAATGTTACTAATAGAATTGAAAAAATATTGCGGTAATATTTTTAAGGAGGGAAATCATGAAAAAAAATAAAGGTTTTACCTTAGTTGAAATGTTAGGGGTAGCTATTATTTTAGGATTATTAATTGTTTTAGTCGTTCCTAATTTAATGAGTGTTTATAAAAGAACTCAAGAAAAAAGACATGATTTATATATTAATCGCTTACGTGAAGCTAGTATTATTTATGCGGAAAACAATAAAGATAAGATAGAGGGTTTAAATAGTCTATATAATAATGTTTATATAATATTACAAGATCTTATTGATGCGGGGCTTTTAAAGGCCCCGGTTATTGACCCTTCAACTAATGAAAAAGTATCCCCTCAAACATCAATCGGTATTAAAAAAGTGGGTGCTAAGGAATATGAAGTTGACTTATTTGTCACCGAATTTGTCAGAGTGGTGGCTTTTAATTCCTCAGGGACTTTTACGGTGCCAGTTAGTGTTAATAAGGTAGATGTTTTGGTAGTCGCTGGTGGTGGCGGTGGCGGAGGTAATGGTGGAGCTGGTGGTGGAGCTGGTGGTTTAGTTTTTGAACAGTCCTATCCTGTATCACCAGGGTCTACAATAGATATTGTTATAGGCGCTGGCGGGTTAGGTTCAAGTGTTCCTAATGGGACTAGATTTAATGGTGGTAATGGTGGAAATTCTCACTTTGGAACTATTATAGCTAATGGCGGTGGTGGTGGTAGTGCCGGTGGCTCAAGTGTAACAACTAGAAATGGCGCTAATGGCGGTTCTGGTGGAGGCGGTGCGGCATATGGTAGTGGCACTAGCGGTTTAGGGGGTAGCGGTATAACAAATCAAGGTTTTAAAGGTGGAGATGCAAGTGCTACCAGTAGTAATTTCAGATCCGCCGGTGGAGGCGGCGCTGGTGGTCCCGCCACTAATTTAATTGGCGGTACTACTGACATAGGAGGGGTTGGTGGAGTTGGTTTAGACTTTAGTCATATATTTAGTATTGAATTTGGAGATAATGGGGTATTCGCTAGTGGTGGTAGCGGGTACTTACAACCTACTGTTGAAAGCGGTGGTGGTGGCGCTAGTGGAAATGACGGAATGGCCAATACTGGAGGCGGTGGTGGCAATAATGGTAATGGTGGTTCTGGTATCGTAATTGTTAAATATATTGTGACAAAATAATTAAGGTTTTGTTGATACTAAGTATTAGTAAAACCATTTAATTATTATAAAAGTAACAGCGGGTAAAAACTTAAGATTAAAAACTAAGTTTATTAAATAGGAGTTTAGTAATGAAAAAAAACAAAGGTTTTACGTTGGTAGAAATGTTAGGGGTCACTATTATATTAGGCTTACTAATAATTCTAGTAGTCCCTAATTTAATGAGAGTTTATAAAAGGGCACAAGAGAAGGAGTATAAACTTTTTATGGAAAGGATAGAAAGAGTAGTAATAGTCTATGCCGAAAATAATAAGAATAATATAAAAGAACTGGGTGTTATTGGTGGGCATTTATGTATCAATTTACAAGATATTGTTGATGCTGGACTTTTAAACTCTCCACAAATAGACCCTAAAACTAAGACTATATTAAGTAACCAAACCCAGATTCAGATTATTAGAACAGATAAAGATACTTTCCAAATCGAATATAATCCTAAAGAGTGTCGTTCTTATGCTCCCGAGATTCCCGAATTCGTTATGGTTGATGCTGGCTCATATTTTTCTCTAGCATTAAAACTAGATGGCACAGTTTGGGCTTGGGGACAGAACAGTAGTGGTCAGTTAGGAAATGGAACCACAGAAGATAGTTATTTACCGATACAGGTTAAAGGTCATGAGGGTGAGGGTTATTTAACTGATATAATTCAAATTGCCGCTGGTTCTGCTCACTCAGTAGCGTTAAAAAGGGATGGTACTGTTTGGACGTGGGGTAATAATAGTTATGGTCAATTAGGAGATGGTACT
>JAQVDA010000016.1:0-8038 GCA_028698535.1 Bacilli bacterium | reverse complement strand
TGGTCAATTAGGAGATGGTACTGCAATAAATAAAGCAACTCCTGTTCAAGTTAAGGATTTAAGTGGAACGGGAGTTTTGACTAACATAAAACAGGTAGTAGCTGGGAAAGGCTATAGTTTTATGGGTTCTGAGGGATACCATAGTGCTGCTTTAATCAATAACGGCACAGTTTTAGCATGGGGTTATAATGGTTATGGTCAACTTGGTAATCAAACAACAGAATCTAGCTTAATTCCAGTGGAAACAATAGGATTAACAGATGTTGTTCAAATTACCTCTGGTCAACATAGTCTTTATGCTCTAAAAAATAATGGCACAGTTTGGGCTTGGGGATATAATATAGCTGGTTCGTTAGGTGACGGTACTACAACAGATAGACATACCCCAGTCCAGGTTAAAGGGCCTGAAGGCGAGGGTTATTTAACTAATATAATTCAAATTAAGGGTGGCTATCGTCACACGGTGGCGTTAAAAAATGATGATACAGTTTGGACATGGGGTATTAATAGTAGTGGCCAATTAGGAGATGGTACTACAACAAGTAGATTAACGCCTGTTCAAGTTAAAGGGATTGGAGGTGAAGGCTATTTAACAAATGTTAAATATATTTCGGCTGGTGGTGCTTTTCCATTTGGTTTGGGTGGCGGATATTGTATTGTTTCTAAAGATGACGGTAGCGTTTGGACATGGGGTTACAATTTATATGGTCAACTAGGGGATGGTACTACAACAAAAGGAACTACTCCTAAAAAGGTTTTTCCATAATAAATAAAAAGACAAATTAGTATTTAATTCTTTTCGACAATCTTCTAAATTATTATGAGTTATCATAACCTTGGTGAGGCTAGATGCGAACTTATTATCTTTTTTTTATCAAAAGTCCTTTTGTTTCTCTTTATAAAGAAAAATCAAGCTTATTATTTAAAAATTTTAATGGTATTTATAAAGTTAATTATAGTAATTTTAATATGGGTCAAAAACTTTATATTGATATGCTTTGTTCCTTTAATAAAAAAGATATTAATGAATATATTTATAATAAACATAAATATGAAGTGGCTTATTGGTATGATGGTAATATCCATATTATTAATAATATTCATACCGGGGAAATAACTAAGTTAACGGTTAGTAATACCTATTTAAAAATAGTTTCGACTAAAGATTATACTTGCTTTTTAAATACTTTGTATGATTGTTTAGGTGATTTATTCGTCTGTGATTTCGATAATTTTGATTATTTCTGGCTTGATAAAAACTTTATTGAAATGCTTGTTTAAACCAATTATTTTTAGTAAAATAAAGATGCAAGGAGGTTTATGAAAAATGTTAATGGATATATTATATGTTTTATTTGGTCTTATTATTGGTGGGGTATTAGGTTTCATCTTGGCTCGTAAATACATGTTAAAGTATGTTAAGGATAATCCCCCGATTAATGAAGAGATGATTAAAGTAATGATGACGCAAATGGGTAGAACACCATCTCAAAAGCAAGTAAATCAAATGATGAAGGCCATGAGTAAATATATGTAAATTGACAAAAACGAGTAAAACTCGTTTTTTTCTTATCTAGAGTTATGTTATAATTAAATTTGAGATAGGAAAGATGTAATATGACTCTAAGATATGACGAGAAATCAATTAAAGTACTAGCCGGACTAGAGGCCGTTAGAAAACGACCCGGTATGTATATTGGTTCAACTGATAAAAGGGGCCTTCATCATTTATTATGGGAGATTGTCGATAATGCGATTGATGAAGTAATTAATGGTTTTGGTAACCATATTAAAATAATTTTACATGCTGATAAAAGTGTCAGTGTGATTGATAAAGGGCGTGGCATTCCCGTTGGTAAACATGACAGTGGTAAAAGTACGCCAGAGGTTATTTATACCACCTTACATGCGGGTGGGAAGTTCTCCGATAGTGGTTATAAGGTATCTGGAGGGCTTCATGGGATTGGGGCCGCCGTGGTTAATGCCTTAAGTAAAACTATGGAAGTAACCATTAAAAGGGATGGTTTTGAATATTATATTCGTTTTGGTGATGGCGGTAAAGTTGTTACCCCATTAAAAAAAGGTTCTCCTACTAATAAAACTGGTACTACTGTTCGTTTTTGGCCGGATACAAGTATTTTTACATCCACTTTATATAGTTTTACTACTGTTTGTGAAAGAATGCAGGAATGTGCTTTTCTTTTAAAAGGATTAACGGTTGAAGTTATTGATGAGGAAGATAAAAAAGACGCTACTTTTTTCTACCAAGATGGTTTGGAAGCTTTTGTTAAATTTATTAATGAAGATAAAAACACTCTTCATCAAGCAATTAAATTTAGTGGTTTAAAAGAAGGTGTTCAAGTTGATGTTGCGATTCAATATACGGAAACCTATGCCGAAAATATTATTTCCTTTGTTAATAATGTTAAAACGATTGATGGGGGGACTCATGAGATTGGTTTTAAAACGGCTTTAACGCGAATTTTTAATGAATATGCGAAAGCTAATGGTTATTTAAAAAATAAAGATAAGAATTTTGAAGGTAGTGATGTCCGTGAAGGTTTAACTGCTATTATTAGCTTAAAAGTACCTGAAAAAATTCTTCAGTTTGAAGGTCAAACCAAATCAAAGTTAGGTACCCCCCTAGCGCGTACTGTTGTTGAGAACATTGTTTATGAACAATTACAATTTTTCCTAGAAGAAAATAAAGTAATTGCGACTAATATCATTAAAAAAGCTCTAAAGAGTAGAGATGCTCGCGAGGCTTCTAGAAGAGCGCGGGAAGAAGCACGCCGTGGTAAAAATAAAAATATTAAAGAACGATTATTAAGCGGGAAGTTAACACCCGCTCAATCAAAGGATAAAAAGAAAATTGAACTATTTTTGGTTGAAGGCGATTCCGCTGGTGGCAGTGCTAAACAGGGGCGTGATCGCAAGTTCCAAGCTATCTTACCACTACGTGGTAAAGTTATTAATACCGAAAGAACTAAGTTGGATGATGTTTTAAAAAACGAAGAAATAAGCACTATTGTTCATACGATTGGCTCAGGAGTTGGTAGTGATTTTGATATTGAAGAATGTAACTATGATAAGGTTATTATAATGACCGATGCTGATGATGATGGGGCGCACATTCAAGTATTATTACTTACTTTCTTTTACCGCTATATGAAACCATTAATAGAACATGGTAAATTATATATTGCGATGCCCCCTCTTTATAAAGTCTCTTTCTCTAATAAAGAAAGTTGTTATGCTTGGCATGATAATGAGTTAAAAGAAATAGTTAATGGTAAAAAAGGAGTTACAATTCAAAGATATAAAGGTTTAGGAGAGATGAATGCTGATCAGTTATGGGAAACGACGATGAACCCATTATCGCGCTCTTTAATTAAAGTTAGTATTAATGATCCCGCCATTGCCGAAAAAAGAGTGTCGGTTTTAATGGGGGATAAAGTTGAACCAAGAAAAAATTGGATTGATGAAAATGTTGAGTTTTCTATGGAAGATGAATTTAAGATAAAATAATAGTGAAGGTAAGTGATTAATATGCAAGATTTATTAAGTAAAATATATGATTATTCCTTAGAAGAGATAATGGGGGAACGTTTTGGACGCTATTCTAAGTATATTATTCAAGACCGCGCCATCCCTGATGTTCGTGATGGTTTAAAACCAGTTCAAAGACGAATTCTTTATGCAATGTATAAAGAAAAAAATACTTATGATAAACCATACCGTAAAAGTGTTAAAACGGTAGGTAATGTAATTGGTAATTATCATCCACATGGCGATACGAGTGTTTATGACGCTATTGTGCGAATGAGCCAAGAGTGGAAACAAAAGAATCCTTTAATTGAAATGCATGGTAATAAAGGTAGTATCGATGGTGATAGTGCCGCGGCTATGCGTTATACTGAAGCCCGACTATCTAAAATAAGTAATGAGATATTAAAAGATATTGATAAAGACACGGTTTTATTTGCCCCCAATTTTGATGATACAACGATGGAACCAACCGTTCTACCTAGCCGTTATCCTAATTTATTAGTTAATGGTTCTAGTGGCATTAGTGCTGGTTATGCGACTAATATTCCCCCTCATAATCTAGGCGAGGTAATTGAGGCCGTAATTAAAAGACTCGACAGTCCTAATTCACACATATCAACAATTAGTACCTTAATTAAAGGTCCAGATTTTCCCACTGGCGGTATAGTAGAAGGCTTAGACGGTATTTTAAAAGCCTATAAAACTGGTAAAGGTAGAGTTATTATTAGAGCCAAAACTAAGTTTGAAAAAGCAAGAGGTAAAGATCAATTAATTATCATGGAGATTCCTTATGAAGTTAACAAGTCTAATTTAATTAGAAAAATAGATGATATTAGGATTGATAAAAAAATAGATGGTATTTTAGAAGTAAGAGATGAAAGTGATCGCGATGGATTAAGAATTGCTATTGATCTTAAGCGCGGTTCTAATCAAGAATTAATCCTTGATTATTTATTTAAAAACACTGACTTGCAAGTGGGTTATAATTTTAATATGGTCGCCATTGTTAATAGAAGACCTCGCTTATTAGGACTTTTAGATATTTTAGATGCGTATATTACGCATCAAAAGGAAGTGGTTAGGAAAAGAACCATCTTTGATTTAGAACATGCCCAGATGCGCCATCATATTGTGGAGGGCTTAATTAAAGCAATTAGTATCTTAGATGACATCATTAAAACGATTAGGAAGAGTATTAATAAACAAGATGCCAAGCATAACTTAATCAAAGCCTATACTTTTACCGAAGTTCAAGCTGAAGCCATTGTTACTTTACAATTATATAAATTAACTAATACTGATGTTACTTTATTACAAGAAGAACTAAATAATTTAAATATTATTATCAATGGTTTAACGGCCATTTTAAATGATGAAACTAAGTTAAAGAATGTTATCAAAAGTGAACTTAAAAAAATTAAACAAGAGTATAACATATCTAGATTAACTGTTATTAAGGAAGAAATAAGGGAAATTAAAATTGATAATAATGTGATTGTCCCAAAAGAAAAAGCGATTGTGATTGTTACTAATGAAGGTTATTTAAAAAGAGTATCCCTAAAATCATACGCTGCCTCAAATGAGGAGACCACTTTAAAACAAGGTGACTATGTTATTGCCCGTTATGAAATGTTAACGACCGATACGCTTCTTTTGTTTACTAATTTTGGTAATTATTTATATATCCCCGTTTATGATATTTGGGATATGAAATGGAAAGAATTAGGTAAGCATGTTAGTAATATGATTAGTATTAAACCAGGTGAAAACATCATTGGTTGTGCTCCCGTTACTAACTTTAATGATGATAAAGAGATTACTTTCTTTACTAACCAAGGCATGATTAAACGCACTAAATTAAAGGATTTTGAAGCTCAAAGGTATTCAAAACCAATGACGGCGATAAGATTAAAAGATAACGATTATGTTACTAATATTGCCCTTAATAATGACCCTGAGGTATTTATTATAACCCAAAAGGGGTATGGTTTATGGTTTGATATTGCGGAAGTGCCTATTGTTGGTTTAAGAACCTTAGGGGTAAAGGCAATTAATCTAAAAGATGATCAGGTAGTTGGTGGCACTTTATTTAAAACCGATCAAATTGATTATATTAGTCTTTTTACTAATAAAAAGACTGGTAAAAGAGTAAGAGTAAGTGATGTTACTAAAACGACCAGGGCAAGACGAGGTATATTATTAATTCGTGATATTAAAACAAATCCCCATCGCATTATGGTGTTCCTTCTAACCGCTACTAAAAATATAGTGGGCTTAAAGAGTAAAGATAAGATTATTGATTTAAAATTAACTGATTTACCAATTATGGATCGTTATAGTGCCGGTTCCATTATAACTAAAGAAAAAATAGATTATGTTTTTCTCTACCAACCATTAAGTTCTAGGCTTGAACCAAGCGAGGATAATACATCAACTAATAAGGTTAATA
Source organism: Bacilli bacterium (assembly GCA_028698535.1). Taxonomy (GTDB): domain Bacteria; phylum Bacillota_I; class Bacilli_A; order RF39; family UBA660; genus JAQVDA01. Next base: position 2,040 of record JAQVDA010000016.1, on the reverse strand, counting down.
TCTCCTTAAATGAGATTGACGATAAATTTTCACAAGTTGATGATATTTTAAAAAGATTTAAAACCGAAAGTTAAGAACAAAAGCCTTATTAATGCATATATATTAATAGGTGATAATATGGCCAAAATTGACGAATTTAAACAATTTGTCCGCACCAAACCAGCCCTCATTACTTTTGTAAAAAAGGGTGATACTACTTGGCAAAAATTATTTGAAACCTGGAGTTTATATGGTGAAGACGATGATATCTGGCAAAAATATGTTCTCAATAACCCATCTTCTATTAGTAATGTTGGCCTCGGCGATTTAGTGAATAGCTTAAGAAATGTTAATATGGACGCGGTATCTAAAGGTGTTAATGGGTTACAAAATCTATTATCTTTAGTTCAGGAGATGACCACTAAAAAAACCGCTTTAAAAGAACCATATGTACCAAGACCAATGTATAAACAATTTGAGGACTAATGAATCTAGATATTCAATTTAAGATTAAAGCTAATCCTAACTATCAAAGATACTTAAGAGAAAACTCCCATTGGTATAAAATATTAAATCGCCATCCGGAACAATTTAATTATTTTGCCGAAGAGATGAAAGAACGTTATAAACTAAGAACAACTGATAAAATAGATGATTTTTTAGAAAAAATTAAACTAGTTCGTAAATTTATGAATATTATTAGTTAATTAACTTTAACACTTAATATTTCAGTAAATCATTCTCATCACCAGTGTTTTAAATAATGATATTATGCTTTCAAGACGTGAGTCTTGTTTTATTTGTTGTTTATTAGTAAATAAAAACGTCAATAATTCCCATAAATAGCCAATTTAATTGCATCTACACTCTTCTTATTATATAATCAAAGTAGAATAAATATACAGTAGGTGGTATTATGGGACGAAGAGGAATTGCCATATCTTCAGTTTTGTATTTAATTATGTTAATCGCGGGTGCTCTTTTAATTTCTACTTTAGGTATTGTCATGGTCGAAAAAGGAGTCTTAAAAAGTAAATTAGAGTCATTATTTGGTGATGTTAACCAGAACATAGTGAAACAATATCGTTATATAACGGAAGGTGGCGAGTGGTCTAGTTGGATTGATTATAATGATTTAAATGAAATAAATCACACCCTTAATTTAAAGCGAATCTCTAATCTAGGTAATCGAGGGCGCGATTATGATTTAACTACCACTAATGTTACTTTAAATATTATAAAGGGTCAGGCTTATTTAAGTTTTAATGGCAGTAGTAAAGCTGATAGTGGTACCAGTGTTTTAACGGTAGCTAATACGATTGTTTTAGAAGTAGTAAAAAATAGTGATAAACCCATTATTAGTTTCGATAATAGCCAGGTAATTAAATATGCAAGTGATAAACTTAATATTTCTGATGGTACTAATTCTCGGATAACAAATAATACTTATTCTAATGGAACAAGTGTGTTAAGATATGTATTAACTTTAGATAAACAAGCTGGTACTTATAATGTTTATTGTAATGAAAATCTAGTAGCTACAACTGGAACAACCAATATTTTAAGAATAAATACGGTTCATTTAGGTTACCAAGGTTCTGATTTTTTTAATGGTAAAATTTATAAAATAGCCTTATCAACCATGTTACTTTCCCCTGATGAAGCTAAACAATTAAGTAAGCAAGGTCTTGAAGACCACCAAATAATATTAAATAAAAGTAATACCGAAATTATGTATGGTCCTTTTATTGAATATCGGAAAATTCCTTTAAGTAAAAAAGATACCAGTAGTGATACCTTTAGTACCCGTTATATTAGAGACCTTCATAATGGTAATACCGAAAATAGTAATAATGAAATCATCGAAATAGAAGCTTATGCTCATTTTGCTCTATATAATAAATTTAATGATATTATGGTCGGGGGTACTTATACAACAACACCAACTATTAGTGGTACAACTATATCTTTGGGTGCCGGAACCTTTATTCACCCGAATGGTAGGGAATTTAATCTAGCCCAAGGTACTATAACAACACCATTTAGTGTAAATGACCCTGG
>JAQVDA010000080.1 GCA_028698535.1 Bacilli bacterium | reverse complement strand
ACTACTGAGGAAGTTAATTTAACATCTAAAGAAAATTTAGATAAAACACACCATGATTATGTTCATGTAACTCAACCTGAAAATACAGGTAAGAAGAATCTAGATGAAGCCGATAATAATCCTATTTACATAACCCAGACTACACCAGAAGGTGGCGAAAAGAAAGAATCACCAGCTCTAACTAAGAAGGGGGAAGTTAATTTAAGGCGTGAAGGAGAACTAACGGAAGCGTTTAATAGTCCTGCTTATACAATAATAGAGTTAACAAGGCAAATTGAAGAAATGGAAAAGGACCCCCAAACCGATAAACTAGAACTTGCTCGGCTAAGGGGTAAAAGAGAAGGTATTGAACTTGTAATACATAATCAAGATAATCAAATATTAGCTGAAGTAGGGGATATAAAGGATAGACTAGAGGACATAGGAAATGATACTAAAAGTATAAAAGGGCTTATGCCAGCACTAGCGCAGGGAATAAGCCACATGGTTCAGACGGATCAAAAGCAACAAACAACACCGGACCAAGAAAAGACCCAAAATCCAACTTATGTATATAAAAAAGAAGATAATTAAACATTATCTTCCTTTTTTAAGCGATCATGAGCCATTTTACTAGCGCTCGCAGCCGCAATAGCCGCTACTAAGTCATCTAAAAAGGTAGTACACTGCTTTTTTTGTTCTCCTAACCGATTTAATTTGCCAATGATAAATGGTTTAATTTTATCAACATAACCAAAATTAGTTAGGGCGATTGATCCATAAACATTAATAATACTAAGGGCTAATATTTCATCAATACCAAATAAACTATTATCGTCTAAGATAACTTCGTTAATTTCTTTAGTAAATAATCCTTGTTCAGCGCCTTTATCAAGGGCGATACCGACTAATATCGCATATATAACTTCCCGTTTTTTTAAGACTGATAAAATGGTTTCTTGACAATATTCAATTGTTAAATTATCCGTATAATCTTTTTGTAAATCGTAAACAATTTCGGCGATACTCTCGATCGTAACTCCTCTTTCCTTTAAGGTATTAATGGTTAATTGGTGTAATTTTTCCATTATATCGCTCCATTCATATTTTTTTATTTTCATTCATAGTATTGGTATGAGGTGAATACTGTGAAAAACGTTATTAATTATTATTTTAATCTTTTTCCGGAAAATATTCACCAAGCAAACCACCGCTTCTTTTTTAAATATAATGATGAGAAATATTATCTAGTACTCTTTGATCGGCCCGTTGAACAGGCAGGTCCTCTTTATGAGTTGAATATAGAAATGTTAAAACGTCATTTATTAGTTCATGAGATAATATTAAATAAAGATAAACAAATATTAACTAATATTAATAATATACCATACGTTTTAATGAAAGTCTATGTAAATGAACAATCAATAACTAAACTAGCGGATGTAAATTATATTACGACTAATACTCGTATGATTTATTATAATAAATTATTAGATGTTTCGGATTGGGTTAATTTATGGAGTAACAAAATTGATTATATAGAGTATCAAATTAATCAATTGGGTACTAAGTATCCAAATATTTCTGATTCGATTAGTTATTTTATTGGTTTAGCGGAAAACGCCATAACCTATGTAAAAAATACTTACCTTGATTTTAAGATTAATCATATTTCGGATTATGTTGTATCTCATAGGCGCATTAAACCAATAGATTCTTTGTTTGATGCTTATAACCCCCTTAATTTGGTTCTTGATTTAAGGGTTAGGGACTTAAGTGAATATATTAAAGCGGGTATTTTTTGTGATAAGGATATCTGGGGTGAAATAGAACAGTATTTTGCCTATAACTCACTAACCGTATTTGAATATCGTCTCTTGTTTGGTCGTATGCTTTTTCCATCATTTTATTTTGATATTTATGATGACATTTTAGCCGGTAAAGTAGAAGAGAAAGAGTTGTTTACTATTATTAACAAAATAAATAAATATGAAGATTTCCTGAAGGAGTTTTATGCATATATTAGAATAAGCGCTAATATTCCCCCAATTGAATGGTTACAGGATAATGTTGATACATAATATTATTGTGACATTATAGTTAGTTTAAAAAGAAAAAAACTCAGCGCTCTGAGTTTTCATTTTTGATATTAACGACTTCTTTAACTTCCGGGATTTCTTCAAGTAAAGATTTTTCTATCCCCTCTTTAAAAGTTAATTCTTGCATATGACAACAACTACAGGCGCCACTAAACTTAACGTAAACAATACCATCCTCAAATTTTATAAATTCAATATCGCCGCCATCATTCCTTAAATAAGGTTTGAGTCTTTCTAAGACCTGTTTAATTTTTGTTTCTACATTATTCATTTTTATCACCTACTGTTATTATACCCTATTTTACCAGAAAGGTAATAAATAATTTAATAATACTTTAAAAGAGATGATAGCTAATGTAAATAGTTGGCGCAAATCCCTTGAAAGTATTGACAAAGAGCTATATAGATGTTATATTATTTCCGTCTGGTCATGGCTGGACGATTAGCTCAGCTGGTTAGAGCACTTGCCTTACAAGCAAGGGGTCGTAGGTTCGAGTCCTACATCGTCCACCATTTTGCCGGAATAGCTCAACAGGTAGAGCAACTGACTTGTAATCAGTAGGTTACGGGTTCGATTCCTGTTT
>JAQVDA010000079.1 GCA_028698535.1 Bacilli bacterium | reverse complement strand
TAATAAGTATATTATAATCCATAAAGTTGGTGATGATGTGAAATTATTAACCCGCGGGTTTATTATCTTCTTAATTTACTTTTTATATTCTTTCTTTTTATTTTTACCTCTTGAACTGCTTACGATTAATTTTCAAACACTACCTAGTTCGATAAAAATTATTTATTTACTAGGAACTGATTTACTCTTTGTTTTACTATTAATCGTGGTTTATTTTAAAGATTTAACCAAAGATTATCAAGATTTTAAAACTAACTATCATATATATATTGATGAGAGTATAAAGTATTGGATCATCGGATTAATATTAATGGTTGTCTCAAATGTGTTAATAACGACCCTTACTCCAAGTGGTACACCACCCAATGAGGTCGCTGTTAGAGACATGTTAACCAAATTGCCACTTTACACTTTCTTTGGGGCGACTATTTTTGCCCCCTTGGTTGAAGAGTTGATTTTTAGAAAAGCCCTTTTTGATATTATCAAAAATAAATGGGTCTATGTTTTAATGAGTGGTTTTATTTTTGGTTTTTTACACGTTATTACTAGTTATCATCATTATTATGAACTTTTCTTTATAATACCCTATGGTTCCTTAGGTTGTGCCTTTGCTTATTTATATTATAAAACCAAAAATATTATTAATCCTATTTTAGTCCATACCATTCACAATACGGGACTTGTTTTATTATTTTTATTTACTAAATAAAAGGATGATAAAATGAAAAGAAAAAAAATCCGCTTACGAAAAAAATGGATTATTGTCATAATCCTTCTTACCCTTAGTTTAGGAATTATTGGGAAGGGTTTTTACCTGGAGCCTTATTCTTTAAAGATTAAAGAATATAAAATAAGTAGTAAAAAGCTTCCGCTTCATTTTCATGGTCTTAAAATTGTTCATCTAACGGATATTCACTATGGAACCACCGTTAAACTAAAACAACTAAAAACTATTGTTAATAATATTAATCTTATCAATCCGGACATTGTTGTTTTTACTGGTGATTTAATTGACAAAACCACTCCTTTTATGGCTACTACCGAAAAAGAAATCACCACCGAACTAAAAAAAATAAAAGCCACCCTTGGCAAATATGCTATCTATGGAGAACACGATTATTTCTGTGTTTCTTATACTGATATACTCGCTGAAAGTAATTTTATTTTATTAAATAATACCTATGATTTAATCTTTCATAATGAATATGAGCCTATCTTTATTGGGGGTATTAACACTTTCTCTAAATTGGATATCACCTCTAATATTCAACAAACAATATCCGATTTTAATAAAGTGGATAATGAGGATGATAATATTATCAAACCACGTTACTTTATCATCCTTATGCATATGCCTGATTATACTAATTTATTATTAGATAATTATCAAGTTGATCTAATCCTGGCTGGGCACTCGCATAATGGGCAAATAAAAATCCCTTTTAAAGGGGGCGTATTATTACCAGCTGGATCTAAGCGGTATTATCAACCATATTATCAAATTAATAGAACTGATTTATATATATCCCCTGGTCTTGGTACTACTCGTCTTAAAGTTCGGTTCTTAAATAAACCATCCTTTAATTTATATCGTCTAACAACCATTAAATAATGGTTGTTTTAATTTTCTGATAATGAATCTAAATCATAATTTAAATGCTTTAATTCATCAATTACAAATAAACCATCTTCTCTTATTAAAATATCATCAAAATAAATATTACAGCCACCATAATCCTTACGTTGAATTAAAATCATGTCCCAATGAATACTAGATTCATTACCATTAAAAGCCTCCGCATAACTATTACCAGGGGTTAAATGAATACTACCGATTATTTTCTCATCATATAGGGTATCTCCCATCGGTCTTCTTATCAGGGGATTTAAACCAAAGGCAAATTCGCCCAAATATCGGCTCCCTAGATCAGTATCTAATATATGATTTAGTTTTTCATCACTACCACGGCATTGGGCTTTAACAATTTTACCCGCCTTAAAAATAAACTTTACCTCATTAAAGATTTCCCCTCGATAAGGAGATGGCGTATTATATGTAATATAACCATTAACACTATCCTTAACTGGGGCGGTAAACACTTCTCCATCAGGCAGATTTCTTTGACCAACACAAGGTATTACGGGAATATCTTTAATTGAAAAAGTAAGATTCGTTCCCGGGCCAGTTATTTGTACCTTATCAGTTTTTTCCATTAACTTAACTAAGGGAATTACATCGATACTTAATTGGTGATAATCAACGGTCATCACCTCAAAAGCAAAATAGTAAAACTCCTTAATTTTCATTTTGGCTTTATATGCGTCTAAGTCTGAGGGATAATTTAATAACACCCATTTACGGTTATTGATTTTAACATTCATAATGGGTCTTAACTTATTACCCATTTCTTTTAAAATAGTATCGTTAATATTTTTGTTTTCATAATCATTAAGGGCATGCCTAATATTAATAAAAGAATCATAAGTATCAACCTCAAACTTTGCCACCTCCGTTAATAAATTGATTCTCTTGTTGGTTGTTTTTTCTAAAAGAATAGTGTTTAATTCTAAATCGCTAATAACAACATAAGGAATGCCCGCCACTAAACAAATAGCGTCAATTAAATAATTAACTAGAGGTAATGACTTTGTCGATTGACAGCTTATTAACACTT
>JAQVDA010000078.1 GCA_028698535.1 Bacilli bacterium | reverse complement strand
CGGTATATTAATATATCTAATATGATAGTTATTGCTAATCTGAAGAAGTCCTTTTTTTGATACTTGATGCCATGATAGGAAGCGACTAATAAGCCACAAATATTATAGGCTAGATGAACCGATATATATATAATAAGATAGAATAAGACATTAGCTATGTTGTTGGTGATGATATTGATAATAATAATAATGAAGAAAAAAGCAATAATTAAAGAACTAATAAGGCCAATAATAAGAGCGTCAACCACAATGAAAAAATGTAATCTCTTACTAAAAATATTGGTAAATAAAATATCTTTAAAGGTAAATAAACATTCAATGAAAGATTGGCGCCATCTTTTTCTTTGCTTCATAAGATCTTTAAGGGTTTCTGGCCCTTCCGTATAACAGATAGCGTTTGGTAAATAAGCGATTTGATAATTAGTATTTTGAATATGTAATTGTATTTTAATAGTAAGATCTAAGTCTTCACCAATAACATGACTAAATCCTTTAACCGCCATTAAAATATCCTTTTTAAAGATACCAAAAGCCCCTGATATAACTAATAAGGATTTTAGTTTGGCAAAAGAAGCTTTATAACAGAAGCAAGACTTTATATATTCAATTGTTTGTAATTTCAATAGCGTATTTAATGGTAATGATATTAGATTATATTTTTTAGTAAGATTAGAGGCTTGAAGGATTTGAATAATACCACTGGCGGCTACAACATTTTCATCATCAAGAGCGTTATTAACTATTTTTAGGGCGTCTTCCTTAAGAACGCTATCGGCGTCTAGGGTAATAATATAATCATTTTTAGTATAGTTGATACCAGCGTTTAAAGCGTCGCTTTTACCATGCTTTTCTTTATTTAAAACAAAGATAAAGGGGTATCGTTTTGATTGGTAAATATGGGTAACCTTTTTAGCACTTAAAGAATGTTGCTTTCTTCTTTTAGTTTTCTTTAACTTAAGAAATCTTTTTAAAACGCGTAAGCTATTATCGGTTGACCCATCATTAATAATTAAACATTCGTAATTATCGTAATCAATACGACGTAATCCTTGAATAGTCGTTTTTAAAATTCTCTCTTCATTATAACAAGGGACAAGAATAGTTATTGGCTTTTCATAAGCGGATTGTAAATAGACCGCTTTACGGAGGGAAAATGCAACATTAATAAGGTGATAGATGGGAAAATATATACCAAGGAATAAAAATAACTCCAGAAAAGTCTTCATTATAAAGTCCGGTTTTCTGGGATGATAATAATGTAATCAACTAAGAAACTACTGGGGAAAATATTATCATCGGGTTTTTTAGGCCAATTGCCGCCAATGGCAAGGTTAATTAGCAAATACATTTCTTGATGCGGACTATTTTTATTATTCCGGTGAACTAGCTCACCATTAACATACCATCTTAGTTCATTTTTTTCCCAGTGCAATTCATAGATGGCAAAAGAGTTGTCTTTTTGAATAAAGGTCTGAAAATTACTTTTTAATTGCTGGTTATCTAGATAATGAACTCCCATCCATATTTCACTTGGTTTTTCCCCTAAAACCTCAATAATATCAATCTCTGGGTATAAGGAACCATCTTTAGGCAGTAATCAAACGGCGGATAATAATCCTTTGCCAGGAGCCGGTTTGGCTTTAAAAATTATTTTACCGTATAAAAACTCAAATTTACCTTGAGTTGTTATTAAACCTGATGTATAGGTATAATCCTTATAATTTTCTTTATCAGCCGTGATAACAAGAGTCCCATTTTTGTACAGGATGTTATCTGATTTATAGTATTGTAATTCGTTATTATAATTGTTACCTTGTTCAACTATATTCCAGTAGGCGCCTTTAAAACCAGCAAAGTCATCGACTAAGATTAAATCATGTGGTTCTTTAATAATATTAATGTTATATTGTTTCACGGGTGGCTTTTGTAATATGATATAAAAGGCTATAAGCATTAATATAACTATACTTCCTTTAAACCATCGTTTTAATATCAAAATATCACCCTCTTCAAAGTAACCTAATTAAAGGTATGTTAGAGGGTTAAAAAGTTTCCGGCAAAAGGTTAATCTAAATAGCTATTTTTGTTGAAAAATAAAAATAATTCCCGCTTTGGTTAAAAACTTTTCCCAAAATAGAAAAAACACCCTAATAGTGTTAATATATTATAGTTAATAAATTAAAAAGTTAAATTAATTTTAGTTTATTAATGGGATTATTGATACCCTTCAGTTATAAAACCGTTGCCACAATCAAGGAAGGGAAGATACTCATAGGTATTTTTCCCGGTTTTTTTAACAATTACATAACCAGCCTCACAGAACTTAGTGGTATCTTTAGGCTGTCTAGGGTTTTCAAGATAACCAGTTTGCACTAGTTTTGATAATTCAATCCGCGTATCATTTATATTAGTCGGTAATAGTGATGGATAAACGCGAATATAATTTTCGGCGGCTTGCGATAATGATTTTTCATTGGCTTTAAAAACGCTTTGAGCTGTAGAGTTTATTATGGTATTAACCGCTGGTATAGCGATTAAAAAAAGAAGACCAATAATAGTTATGACCGCTAAAAGTTCAACTAAAGTAAAACCGAATCTTGTTAGAGATGATTGATTAATATTTTCTTTAAAATAATTTCGCATGGCTCTAACCTCCTTGGTGTGGTAATTATTAAATCATAATA
>JAQVDA010000077.1 GCA_028698535.1 Bacilli bacterium | reverse complement strand
TTGTTGCATATAACCACCTAGTCATATTATAACAAGAGGGTATCATTATCACAACCAAAACTATAATTGTAGACTAAACAAATAGATTACGGATGATATTTAAGATCACATCTAAAGCACTATGAAAAATATTTTCTACAAAACGAGAACTCTTAAATCCCGCTTCGGAAGCCTTATTATGATAATTATGATCTTCTCTTTCAATATAGTGATCAATATCAATTGGTTTACCCGCCTTAACATCGGCTTCAAATTGTTTAATCTTCTCCTGTGTTATACGGACCCGACGATATTGATCATATTCATGATAGCCGGTGGCTTGGGCTAGATATAAGACTAGAAACGCTAAAAATAAAATTAAAACTAGTATTTTGGGCCAATTCTTACTCATTTCTTATCACCTTTAATATAATTAAAGAGGATGTAAGCCATGACTTCTGTCGTATTAGTGACCTCATCAATCGTATTATCAACGCCACCAATTTCTAGTAACATTATATTAGAGTTCAAATCTTGATTATAAACCCCATTAACACCTGGACCGGATTTAGTTAAAACCCCCCTACTTAGACCAGGGTAACGGGCTTCTATTTGGGTATGTAAAGTACGCGCAAAGGTTAAATTAGGTAAATAATTTTTATGTTCCAGACCAACGACAAATAAAAGACGCGCATAGGGTTTATCACCAATAACAATGGTACTTTTCGCTTTTTTAGTGGAATCACGATGAATATCAATAAAATATTTTAAAGTAGCTTGTTGACTCATCGCCTCTTTTAATAGAAAACGGGATGCTTGATAGGAATGAGCATGAGACCAGTTATTAAAACGCATGAACTCAGTTAAGTTAGTTTCATCAACCATCGTTGGTACTCCTAATTTATTTAGATGTTCCCTTAAGATGTAAGAGGCCATCATTACATTAGGCCGAATATTATATATTTCCGTATTAGTCATTTGATAGGTCTCTAATTGGTGCGAATTATAAAGATAAACGATTGGATTTAAAACAGTTGAGGGATTAGGATCGGGAATATAATCCGTTTCCTTTTTTAGATCTTCAAAGTCACTATAATCATCCGCAAACGCTAACCCGGATATTAAACCATCATTAACCTTACTAAGATCAACTAAATAAGCAAAGCTTTGATGCAGAATTAAATGTGGTTCTTGTAGGTTATTATTAGTAAGCATCTTGATAAAATTATTAATTAAATTTAATTTATTATCCGTAGTCTGTGGAGCGTTCATGGGGGTTAATAATAAATTAAAAAAAGTTTCGTTATTAATACTAAGACCGGGAAATAAAAAATTAATAAAAAGACTAAAAATTAAATAAAGTCCGAAAAAAAATAAAATATATTTATAAGTAAAGCGCTTTTTTCGTCGTGCGATAAATCTTCGGCCCATAGATATCACCTTATAGAAATCTATGTTTAATTAACCTTTTATAGACCTATACTTGTTTATGAAGCGCTTTATTAATACCTTCGGCTAACACTAAACTTAATTTAAGAATAAGAAAATCTATTTCTTTGGGCGTAACCATTAAATTATAACCAAGGGGACTTAATACTTCATAAATTAACCGTTTCCGCTCCTCTTCGCTTAAATTACCTAATAAACCCATTAGTTTGTTCTGATCTTGGGCATCCATATTGTTTTTCTGATCATCATTAACAATAACATCAGGTGTAATCATCTTCTCGGTACCACTTTCTAAGTTCTCTTTCTGATAAGAAACATAATTAGTAATGAAATTAATGGTTTCACTAACGATAGTAACCGCATCAACAACCGTTGGCACTCCAACGGCAATAACCGGAATACCTAATAATTCCTGACTTAATTCTAGGCGGTTATTACCAACACCACTACCCGGATTAACCCCGGTATCAGTCATTTGAATAGTTCTATTAACGCGTGTAATTGATTGAGAGGCTAAGGCATCAATAATTAATAAAAAATCCGGTTGTACCTCACGAGCCACACCCGTGATAATTTTACTGGTTTCAATACCGGTAGTCCCCATAACCCCAGGGGTTAAAGCGCTAACGTTGCGAAAACCAGGTTGGACTGCTTCACCTAAAGTAAATAAATGCTTGGTTACTAGAATATCATTAATAACAGCGGGACCAAGCGAATCAGGGGTAGATTTATCATTACCAAGGCCAATGACTAAACAGGTATAATCAGTGGGAATATTTAAGTATTCTAAGAAACTACCTAATTCATCCGCAAAAATCTTTAAAACTTTCTCTTGGTTGTTAAAATCAGTTACATCAGCAAATTCAATCGTAATATAACGACCAGCTTTGCGATTAATGATAGATTCATGTTTTTTAGTAATATCAACAATCGTAATAGTAATATCATCTTCCGTTCGTTGATTATCTTCAATCTTAATATCTAACTCTTTGGCATTTTCAATAGTTTCAATTAGTAAATCAGTTCTAATTTTATAATCATCTAAATTAATCTCATGAGCCATCTTATCACCTGTTTACTAATTTCCCCAAAGATAAGTTTTTTATTGCATTTTAAGATTATTTTTGTTAAAATGAGGTCATTACATGGAGGTGAAAGAATGCCGAATATAAAAAGTGCTAAAAAAAGGGTAAAAACAGCTACCAAAGCGAAAGTTTTAAATAACATGTATAAATCTAGTATGCGAACAGCGATTAAAAAGATAGAAAAA
>JAQVDA010000076.1 GCA_028698535.1 Bacilli bacterium | reverse complement strand
TTGTTGCATATAACCACCTAGTCATATTATAACAAGAGGGTATCATTATCACAACCAAAACTATAATTGTAGACTAAACAAATAGATTACGGATGATATTTAAGATCACATCTAAAGCACTATGAAAGATATTTTCTACCAAACGGGAGGTTTTAAATCCCACTTCGGAAGCCTTATTGTGATAATTGTGATCGTCACTTTCAATATAGTGATCAATATCAATTGGTTTGCCCGCCTTAACATCAGCTTCAAATTGTTTAATCTTCTCCTGTGTTATACGGACCCGACGATATTGTTCATATTCATGATAGCCAGTCGCTTGGGCTAGATATAAGACGAAAAACGCTAAAAATAAAATTAAAACTAATATTTTGGGCCAATTCTTACTCATTTCTTATCACCTTTAATATAATTAAAGAGGATATGAGCCATGACTTCTGTCGTATTAGTGACCTCATCAATCGTATTATCAACGCCCCCTATTTCTAGTAACATTATATTAGAGGCTAAATCTTGATTATAAACCCCATTAACACCTGGACCAGATTTAGTTAAAACCCCCCTACTTAAACCAGGATAACGGGCTTCTATTTGGGTATGTAAAGTACGGGCGAAGGTTAAATTAGGTAAATAATTTTGATGTTCCAAACCAACAACAAATAAAAGACGCGCATAGGGTTTATCACCAATAACAATAGTACTTTTCGCTTTTTTAGTGGAATCACGATGAATATCAATAAAATATTTTAAGGTAACTTGTTGACTCATCACCTCTTTTAGTAGAAAACGTGATGCTTGATAGGAATGAGCATGGGACCAGTTATTAAGACGCATGAACTCGGTTAAATTGGTTTCATCAACCATCGTTGGTACTCCAAGTTTATTTAGATGTTCCCTTAAGATGTAAGACGCCATCATTACATTAGGCCGAATATTATATATTTCCGTATTAGTCATTTGATAGGTTTCTAATTGATGAGAATTATAAAGATAAATTAGGGGATTTAAAACAGTCGTGGGATTAGGATTGGGAATATAATCAGTTTCCTTTTTTAGATCTTCAAAGTCACTATAATCATCCGCAAACGCTAAGCCGGAAATTAAATCATCATTAACCTTACTAAGATCAACTAAATAAGCAAAACTTTGATGCAGAATTAAATGTGGTTCTTGTAGGTTATTATTAGTAAGCACCTTAATTAAATTATTAACCAAATTTAATTTATTAACCGTAGTCTGTGGAGTGTTCATGGGGGTTAATAATAAATTAAAAAAAGCTTCGTTATTAATACTAAGACCAGGAAATAAAAATCTAACAAAAAGACTAATAATTAAATAAAGTCCGAAAAAAAATAAAAGGTATTTATAAGTAAAGCGCCTATTTCTAAGCGCGATAAATCTTCCTCTCATAGATATCACCTTATAGAAATCTATGTATAATTGCCCTTTTATAGACCTATACTTGTTTATGAAGCGCTTTATTAATACCTTCGGCTAAAACTAAACTTAGTTTAAGAATAAGAAAATCTATTTCTTTGGGTGTAACCATTAAATTATAACCAAGTGGACTTAATACTTCATAAATTAACCTTTTCCTCTCCTCTTCGCTTAAATTACCTAATAAACCCATTAGTTTATTCTGATCTTGTGCATCCATATTGTTTTTTTTATCATCATTAACAATAGCATCAGGCGTAATTACCTTCTCGGTGCCACTTTTTAAGTTCTCTTTCTGATAAGAAACATAATTGGTGATAAAATTAATGGTTTCACTGACAATAGTAACCGCATCAACAACCGTTGGTATTCCAACGGCAATAACGGGTATACCTAATAATTCTTGACTTAATTCTAAGCGGTTATTACCAACACCACTACCAGGATTAACCCCGGTATCAGTCATTTGGATGGTTTTATTAACACGCGTAATTGATTGGGAGGCTAAGGCATCAATAATTAATAAAAAATCTGGTTGTACCTCACGAACCACACCCGTAATAATTTTACTGGTTTCAATACCAGTAGTACCCATAACCCCAGGGGTTAAAGCACTAACGTTGCGAAAACCAGGTTGGACTGCTTCACCTAAAGTAAATAAATACTTGGTTACTAGAATATCATTAATAACAGCAGGGCCAAGCGAATCAGGGGTAGATTTATCATTACCAAGGCCAATGACTAAACAGGTATAATCAGGGGGAATCTTTAAGTATTCTAAGAAACTACCTAATTCATCAGCAAAAATCTTTAAAACCTTCTCTTGATTGTTAAAATCAGTTATATCAGCAAACTCAATCGTAATATAACGACCAGCTTTGCGATTAATGATAGATTCATGCTTTTTAGCAATATCAACAATCGTAATAGTAATATCATCTTCCGTTCGTTGATTATCCTCAATCTTAATATCTAACTCTTTGGCATTTTCAATGGTTTCAATTAGTAAATCGGTTCTAATTTTATAATCATCTAAATTAATTTCATGAGCCATCATATCACCTGTTTACTAATTTCCCCAAAGATAAGTTTTTTATTGCATTTTAAGATTATTTTTGTTAAAATGAGGTCATTAACATGGAGGTGAAAGAATGCCGAATATAAAAAGTGCTAAAAAAAGGGTAAAAACAGCTACCAAAGCGAAAGTTTTAAATAACATGTATAAATCTAGTATGCGAACAGCGATTAAAAAGATAGAAAAA
>JAQVDA010000075.1 GCA_028698535.1 Bacilli bacterium | reverse complement strand
GGAAAAGAGTACCTATTTGGGCGCATTGAGAAACGTCATGAGTGGGCTCGCTCCTGGGTTAGATTGTTTGAAAATAGTGGTTATGATGAATGGACTCTAGTCCCTAATACGATGATTTATCAACTGGAGGACCCTTTTATTGCCATCATTGGTGATGAATTAGTATTGGGGGGAGTTCATGTTAGATACCAACAAAGTAAAATAGATAAGTATAATACTTATTTTTATCGTGGGACAGATTTAAATAACTTATATTATTTTACTACCGGTCCGGATAATATGAAGGATATTCGATTAGTGGAATTAACTAATAACCAGATTGGTGTTTTTTCGCGCCCCAAAAATGAGCAGATTAAAAAATTATATAATACGGAAGCAATAGTTGGGTTTACTACTATAAATAATTTAGATGAACTTAATGAAGAAGTTATTGAAAATGCTAAATACATTCCTAATCTCTTTAGTAAGGGTGAGTGGGGCGGCTGTAACCAAGCGTATCAATTAGAAAGTGGTTTAATTGGGGTGATTGGTCATAAGTGTTATCAAACAAGGGATAAAAATAAGCAAAATGTTGCTACTTATACCAATATTACTTTTGTTTTTGATCCAATTAAACATGAAGTTATTGATATTTCAATAATTGGGACGCGTAGTTGCTATCCAAAAGGCCCCGCTAAAAAACCGAGTTTAATAGATTGTGCTTTTACCAGCGGTATTATCCCAAGGGAAAATGGCGTGGTAGACTTATTCAGTGGCCTTAGCGACTGTGAGGTGGGAAGGATAGTCATTGATAATCCCTTTCAAAAGTATGGTAAAATTGTGGCTAAGCAAAAGAAATTAACTTTAAAAAGATAAATTAGATTATACTATTTAATATTTGGGGGACTTTATTAACATAAAAAGGTTATTTTATGTTACAATTTTAAAAGATAGTAATTATCTAATTTATATTTTATATTAAAATTATATCTAATTAACAAAATTATAGGGAGTGATACCAGATGAAAATATATATTGGGGGGGCGTGGCCTTACGCGAATAATTCGTTACATATCGGTCATTTAGCGGCTTTATTACCAGGTGATGTTATCGCCCGTTATTACCGCCTTAAGGGAGATGAGGTTATTTATGTATCTGGCACTGATGCTCATGGCACCCCAATTACTTTGAGAGCTAAAGAGGAAAATAAAACCCCAAAACAAATAGCGCGTTTTTATCATGAGGAATTTGCCAATAATTTTAAAGCTTTAGATTTTTCTTATGATTTATATGGTGTAACATATGATGAATTTCATAAAGAAAAGGTACAAGAGTATTTTTTACAAATAAAGAAAAATGGTTATATATATGAAAAAGAAGCCGAACAAGATTATTGTGCGCATTGTGAACAATTCTTATCAGATAGAGAAATTATTGGTGTTTGTCCTTCTTGTGGTGGTTTAGCCAAAGGAGATCAATGTGAAACGTGTCTTGTAACTTTCAATGCTGGTGATATAAAAAATAAAAAATGTAAACATTGCGCACAATCAACCACTCTAAAGGAAAACACTCATTTATACTTTGCCTTATCAAAATTTCAGCGACAAATAGAAGCGCTAGTTAAACAAAGTCAAGATAAGTGGCGTTTAAATGCCGTTAATGAAGCTAGTAAATATTTAGATGAAGGTTTAATTGACCGCGCGGCCACAAGAGAAATAAGTTGGGGAGTTGATGTCCCAGTCGCTGGTTTTGAAAATAAAAAAATTTATGTTTGGATTGAAGCTGTTTTAGGGTATTTAACGGCAGCCGAAAAGTATGCTTTTAAGAAGGGTATTGATTTTAATGCTTTTATGCGCGATGCTAAGGATTTAAGAACTTATTATGTTCACGGTAAAGATAATATTCCCTTTCATACAATTATTTATCCTTCATTATTAATTGCGATTAATAACGGTTTTAAGTTACCTGATTATATTATTTCTAGTGAATATATAAATGTATTAGATGAGAAAATGTCTAAAAGTACAGGTAATTTAGTGCCTATTAATGACTTGCTAACTAAATATAATTCTGATACCATTCGCTATTATACTATTTTTAATGGCCCAGAAAAAAGAGATATAAATTTTTCTTTTGAGGAGCTAGAGACGTTACATAATAAACACTTAGTTGGTGGCTATGGTAATTTTGTCAATCGTAATTTAGCTTTTTTAGTAAAAAAGTTTAACGGTGTAGTACCAACCGGTACCATGGATCAAAGTATTGATAAAATGATTGATAATACCTATATTGAGGTTGGACGCCTGATTGAAAAGGGTGATTTAAAGGCGGCCTTAAATATATTAATGAATTTTGTCCAAAGCGCTAATAAATATTATGATGATCAAAAGCCATGGTTACAAGTAAAAGATTCTCTATTAGATTTTAATAATACGACCTTCACTTGTCTTAATATTATGGCTAATATGGCTAATTTATTTAGTCCTTTTATGCCTAAATCATCAGCGACCTTAAAAGAAATGTTGGGCCTTACCGAAGTCGGATGGCAAAAAGTCCAAATTAAACCAAACTTAAAACTTAGTAATGTGGATATTTTGTTTGAGCGGATTGAATCGACAAGATAACCATTAATTTTAATAGTTTTGGTTAACGGCATACTTTTAAAATATAACTTTATTTTCTATTAGCCATTTTAATGGCTTCTGTAATTAAATCATTTAAGTTATTAAATGGTTTTTTATTATAATCGTGT
>JAQVDA010000074.1 GCA_028698535.1 Bacilli bacterium | reverse complement strand
ATTAGTAATTCTAATATTTTGTTAGTAACGATAAGTCCACCATGACTATTTATTTCAACTATATCTTCTCGCGTAAATGTTTTGGGTTTGCGCATAATGCTAACTAAAACTTCATCGATTATTTCTTTGCCCTTAAATATATGCCCATAATTTATGGCGTTAGACGTCTGTTGATAAAGGTTTTTTCCTTTGAATACTCTATTCACAATATTAATTGCATCAACGCCGCTTACTCTAATGATAGAAATGGCCCCTTTACCTAGCGCCGTTGAGATGCCTACAATAGTATCTTTCATTATATCCCGCCTTATTATTGATTAGTTTAAGAAAAGAGGCTTTCACTCCTCCTTTGGTTTTATAATAATATATCGGTTAGGTTCTTCGCCAACACTGGCCGTATAAACAAATTGATCTTCCGCTAATAAGGAATGAATAATCCGACGTTCGTATGAATTCATCGCCCCTAACTTAACCTCCTGTTTGGTTTTTCTTACTTCTCGCGCCATTCTTTCGGCCATAGCTTCTAATCTTTTTATTTTTCTTTCCTTATACTGTCCTACATCAACAATGATATTTATATAGACGCCCATTTTATTGACAATAAACTGCTTCATTATCCTTTGAAAGGCTTGAATGGTGTTGCCGCCTCTTCCTATTAGAACCGGGTTATGATTAGAATGAATTACCAGATTAAAGCAATCTCCTCTTTTTTTAATTTCTAAATTAATATCAACACCCATTAATTCACCAATAACCATTATTTGCTGTTTTAGTAATGAAATTAAATCAGGAACTAAAATAACTTCAGCCTCAATTCTTTTGTTTTTAAACAAACCACTTTTGTTGTCCGTAACACGAACAATAAGATCATCGGGCGAAACCTTTAGTTGTTGTGAGGCGGTAGCACTTATTTCTTCTATACTTTTTCCTTCATACTTATATATTTCCATTATTCTCCCCTATCCTTTTTTACTAATAAATTTTGGGCAACCGTAACCACGCTTGAAGTAATCCAGTAAATGCCGATAGCAGTTGGCAACCCAAAGGAAGCCGTTGTAATTAAAATTATCATAATCGGCATAAACATTTTCATTTGTTTTTGTTGTTCCTCTCCATAAGCAGTATTACTTAATTTAAATGAATAATAAGTCAGAACCATAATTAAGATGACGGTTATTATATAAATTATATTACCTTGCTTAAGCCCAATATAAGGGGTAGTTCCTAACTGCATAGTTAAAAAATGATCCTCAAAAATGGCTGGGATCCGATTGATAGCTTCTAAAAAAGCAAAAATTAAAGGTAATTGAATTATGCCAAACAAACAACTATATACTGGATTAATTTCATGTTTTTTATATATCATTATTAATTCTTGACTTTTTTTCATCATATCATCTTTATTTTTCGCGTCCTTATATTTTTTTTCTAATCTTTCTATTTCTGGCTTAGCTTTTTTCATATTTTCTGATTGAATAGCAGTTTTTTTGGTAAAGGGGACCATTATAAATCTAATTAATAAACTAACAATAATAAGACCTACTCCATAGTTACCAATTATGTTGCCTATTTTAATAACAAAATAGGCTAGAGGTTTAATAAAAAAACTAGCCCATAAACCTTCGTATCCGCCGGTGGTTACCCTAAAATTATCACAGGTTGGAAGCTTATCAACTTGAATACCATTTTTTATATAGGTCTCTCTAATTTCCTTATTTTGAGGTTGACACAAGATGTTTTTGGTTAAGCGTTGACCAGTGGGTTCATATATGACCATTTTATTATTTTTATCTTTTAATGGAGTAGTACAACCGGTGGTAAAAACAAATAAAATAGCTATTATTATCAAAATTTTTTGTTTCATAATCTTACTCCTTGTTCATATTAATTTTGCTCTTTTCATTATGCTCATTAAGTTTTCCTTTTTATCTTGAAAAGAAAGTTTTTCAATTCCTGGTCTTACAATAATAATAACATCAACGGGAATCTTTATTTTTTCCATTGTTTCCCTTAAAACGGCCCTAATTTGTCGTTTAATTTTGTTTCTTGTTACCGCTTTTTTGATTCTTTTACCTACTGAAATACCAAAACGACATTCTGAAAGATTGTTTTTAACATAAAATAACAGATAATAGTTATTAATGATGGGTTTGTGATTTGTTATGATACTAACAAACGTGTTGTTATTTTTTATTCTATTTTTTTGTTTCATAACATCACCTATTTCTTTTCAAAAGGGCTTTGGCTGCCTTACTTACTTTGATAGTTTTTTGCGCCCTTTAGCTCTTTTTTTCTTCAACAACTTTGCTTTAAGACGAGCAAAAAAACCATGTTTTTTCTTTTCTTTCCTTTTACTTGGTTGAAATGTTCGTTTCATTTGGTCCCCTCCCTTTATGCCTCTTCATTATAATCTAACACGCGCTTATTTGTCAATTAAATAGGTTTTGTTTATTATTTGTTAATAACCGGTTTGATTTTATAAAGAAAGGTGAGTTTTTCACAGAATAAGAATATATTTTTTTTACTTTGTTAATTTAAAATGTGGATAACTTTAAGATTTCTACTTAGGTTAGCTTTTAATTTGTTGATAACTTGTGGATTCCTTCCTTTTATTTTTTTTAACCTTTATTTTTAAAACTTTTTACGTTAAAATTAAATAAAGCCGATTTTTTAGGTAAAAGGATGTGATTAATAATGAATATAACAACCTTGTGGGATAATTTCCTTTTGAAAA
>JAQVDA010000015.1 GCA_028698535.1 Bacilli bacterium | reverse complement strand
TTTGACTGAAGGCGATAATGATTATCCTGTTTATACAATTGATGAAGCGGGTAACAAAGAAGGTATCTATCATATTCGCAAAGGAGATCGCATTGCCCAACTGGTTTTAAATAAAATAGAACAAATAGAGTTTATACCAGTACAATCAGGGACAGTTAAAACTATAGGTATTAACCGAGGCGGTGGGTTTGGTCATACCGGATCAAAATAAAAAAACAGGGTTTCATTAATGAAATCCTGTTTTTATTTTAATAATTAATTGAAATATTACTGCTCAACTTTGTTATTGTCTTTAATTTTCTTAATCGCCTCTTCTAAAGAAACATTAACTTGATTTTCGGTTTTAAGCTCCTTAAGAGCCACTGTTTTTGTTTTTTCTTCGTCTTCACCTATAAATATTATATATGGTATTTCTAATTGATTAGCATAATTAATTTGGCTTCTTAAACTCTTCTTATCAAAATATATTTGTGTCTTAATTCCAGAGTCCCTTAATTCATTAGCCACTTGAATACTATAAGATAAATCATTTGTTAAGGGGGCAACTAATATATCAAGGCTCGGTATTTTAGTGTTATCTAATAAATTAACTTCATTTAACACATAAAACAATCGATTTAGACCAATAGCCATCCCGACGCCTGGTAATTTTTTATTACTATAATTACTGACTAAATTATCATAACGACCGCCGCCACAAATACTACCCATATCCTCGCGCCCTTTTAACACGGTCTCAAAAACAGTACCCGTATAATAATCTAAACCTCTAGTTATACTTAAATCAATTTGATAATTATTCTTATCGACATTGAAAGCCTTTAAATATTGCGTTAATTCTTTTAATTCGACAATCCCCTCTGTAAATATATCATTTTGGTTATTATTAATAGTTTGTAATTTTTTTATTATTTGGTCAAAATCGCCCTCTAAAGTAATAAGTTCTACTAATAAATTAATATCCGCATCCAGAAGATTTAATTTATAAAATTCTTTTTTAACGCCTTCAATACCTATTTTACTAGCTTTATCAATTGTTCTTAATATATCAGTTGACTTATCACTTAAACCAAGCACCGTTAATAAACCACTATAAATTTTACGGTTATTTATTTTAATTAAAAAACGATTAATATTTATGGCTTTAAAAACATGATAAATAAGCACAATTATTTCCGCATCATTTATAATATTTAATTCATTATCACCAATAATATCCGCATCAGCTTGATAAAACTCACGAAAACGCCCCCGTTGAGCCCTTTCGCCACGATAAACCCGCCCAATTTGATAAGCCCGGTAGGGAAATTTCAACTGATAATAATTCTTCGCCACATACTTCGCTAAGGGCACCGTCAAATCAAAACGAAGGGCTAAATTAGTATCCCCTTTTTTCATTTGATATATTTGTTTTTCAGTTTCCCCGCCCGCTTTGGCTAATAATATTTCCGCTAAATCTACTATCGGGGTATCAAGCGGTAAAAAACCATATGTTTCGTATGTTTCACGTACTTTAGTCACTAAATTATTAAAAGCTTGTTGTTCTCTTGGCAAAAAATTGACAAAACCAGATAATATTCTGGGTTCAATCTTCTCCATTTTACTACACATTATACCACATCCTACTATAAGTTATTGTAAACTTTAATTTAAAAAGATAATACTTTTAATTTTGTTCGATCTTTAACATTAACCTTTATTTCTAAATAAGGGAAAAATAACGTATCATAATTATAAATCTTTCTATCGTTAATACTGGTTATTAAAGCGGTTATTATTTCTTGATAAAATCGCTGTTGATGATGATTTAATTGGTAACCAAACCCTAAATCCCTATATTCAACATTTTCCCTTTCAGTCTTTAGTAGTTTAATAACATCAGGATTATAATAGGTTATTACCATAAATTTATCATCTAAAGTGTTATCTTCAATGATACGATATTTACTATTATAAACTTTTATATATATACGTTTCGCCCCTATTCTATACGTTGCGGTTTCAATGGTACATTCGCCTTGTGATTGGTATTCTTGATTAGAATAAGTAAAATGAGAAAAATCATACGCCATTAAAACAATCCCAACACCAATTAAAAGGCTTCCTAAAATAATCGGAACTAATAATCTTTTCATGATTAATTATCCCCCTTAAACACCATTTTCAATAATAATCCCATTACCGTACTTATTATTAGAAAAATACCAATGATAATTAAAATAGCCCCTATTAAAGCCGTCCCCTTTATCCAAAGACCAATTAAAAATCCTAATAAAACAAGCAACCCAATAATAAAGATAATAAAGGGAATCATCGCAATTATAATTAAAATCTTAATAATCATCATAAAAATAGATAATAAAGGCTGGGTGTTATTTTCACCATTAACTCTTGTTAGTTCATCCTTCTTAGCGGTCTTCTTCTCCCCCACTGATTGTTTATAATTTCTTATATCGCGAACTATTAGACCTCGCACCACGGCAATCATTAAATACAACGACACAATAATATAGGTTAACTGAATAATGATATCCCAGATAATTTTGAAAAAATTATCAATTGGTGAAAAAGTTGTTAACATTAAGCCCTTACCTAACATACTCAAAAAAATAAAAGGTATTTTTAATAACCACAACAAGAAAATTAAGACGATAATAGTTAAAACTAAATTAAGCACTTGTTCATGGCTTTTTTTGCCATTAAATAAACTCTTAATCCAGTTAACTATATTACTTACTAATTCATTTATTTTGACTTCAAAATTAGTTTTTGATTCTTTTTTCATTTAATTACCTTCCTCTCTATAATTATATTATAACGATTTGAAATATAAAAATACAGCCCTATTTATTCTAAAGTAACACCACCCTTTAACCAATAATTTCCGCCTTTAATTGCCGTTTAATAATATTATCCATAACTTCCTTAGCATCCTTATTATCAAAGAGAATTTGATATACACCTACTGTTATTGGCATATCAATATTATTTTGGCGAATATCTTGATAAACAGCTTCGGTAGCCCTAACACCCTCAACAACTGTTTTAGAAGAAGCTAAGGCCTCTTGAGCTGACATACCCTTACCAATTTTAAGACCCACTTGGAAATTACGGCTATGGTAACTAGTCGCAGTCACAATTAAATCACCAATCCCCGCTAGGCCAAAAAAAGTATCCAACATTACCCCTTTATAGCGGCCATACCTTACCATCTCGGCTAAACCTCTTGTTATTAAGGCGGCTCTAGTATTATCTCCATAACCCATACCATATATAATACCACTAGCAATAGCTAAAATATTTTTCACTGTCGCCGCCACTTGAACACCAACTAAATCATTTGATGTATATACTCTAATATATTCATTACTAAATAAATATTGTACTTCTTTCGCTAAAGCTTCATTTTTAGAAACGGCCACCAAAGCAGTAAAATACCTTTTTACTATTTCTTCAGCATGGGAAGGGCCTGATAGTACCACCACCCCAGTACGCCCTTTTTCCTCTATTTCCTCATCAATTATTTCTGATAATAGCTTATTAGTGCCCGGTTCTAAACCTTTTGCGACATTAATAAATATCTTCGGCAATTTAAGAACTTTATTAATATCACAACAAACGGCTCTTATCGCATCACTGGGAACCGCTAAAATAATATATTTGGAAAAATTAATCGCAGTCGTTAAATCAGTGGTAGCCTCAACTTGATCAGTAAAGATTAAATCATCAAAGTAATACCGATTAGTCTTCATTTCATTAATTTCTTGGGCTTGTTCTCGGGATTTTGTATATATTTTTACCACATATTTTTTATCCGCAAATATTTGGGCAATAGCGGTTCCAAAACTGCCCGCTCCAATAATAGTTACTCGATTATTCATATTTATGTCTCCTTAGATTGATATTTAAATTATACACTAGTTTATTTAAATATTCAAACGGCGGTAAATAACTTATTTATTGTATATTTTAATATCCGGGGGGCATAATAAAATTAGCGCTCTTCTGAAGAAAGCGCTAAAAATGGGTTGACAAGCGCCAAATATTTTATATAATATGTAAGTAAGGAGGGATAAATAATGAATTTATTACCAAGAAGAGGGTTTTTTGGGGATTTATTCGATGATTTTTTTGACATACCATTAGTAACCACCAATAACATTATGAAAACTGATATCTATGAGGAAGATAATAACTATGTTGTCGAAATGGATATCCCTGGTTTCAAAAAAGAGGATGTTACCGTTGACTATGACAAAGGGTATCTAACTATTAGAGCTAAGAAAGAAACCGAAGTCAAAGAAGACAAAAATTACATCAAAAGAGAAAGGTTTTATGGCGAATACAAACGTAGTTTTTATATTGGTGAGTTAGATGAATCTTCAATTAAAGCTAATTTTGAAAATGGTATTTTAAAAGTGGCTTTCCCTAAAAAACAACTTGAACATCCAAGTAAAAAAACTATTACAATTGAATAGAGCATTGCTCTATTTTTTGTTTTTATTAACGCCTATTTTAATATCATTACCATAACAGTATACATATAATATATAAGTAAGGAGGTAAATATTATATGAATTATTATAGATATGCAAAGTCGGGGTTTACAACCGAAGAGGCTAAACAAATCGCAACCTTGCTCGGTATTAACTTCGCGAAAGAACGATTTGATATTGAACAATTTAGAACGGGGTTAGATGTCGAATTAGAACACGGCAAAATTTCGCCGGCTACAAACGTAACCAATGATAATCCTATATTGACCGGTAAAATAGCCCTAGCCCATTTAAGAGAATTCCCTGATTATTATATTAGATTAACTAAAATGGAGCAGGAGGCAAAACAATATTGGGCGACAATAAAATAAAATTAGACGCAAAAGCGTCTTTTTATTTTTATTTTTTTTATTCTTCTCTGTTATTAATTAGGATATTCCTTCTAATACCGTTGATAATTTCACTAAGTTTTTTGATAATGATATCGTTGATATATCAATTAAGTGAGCCTTATTATCAACAATGACATAATTATATCATATATAATGTTGGGTATAAAAAAACGAACTCCAAATTAGAATTTGCTTCATTTCCTAATGGGGCGTACTTTATCTATATAGTACAACCTTCTAAGGTTAATACAACAATAACATACCGCAATAGATGTTAGAAGTCCAATGAAATTTGTAAATAGATTGAATATGTATCATTTTGTATTTAATGCGTTATAATTTTACTAAATAGTTGTTATTTAAACGCTAACTGGTGTTACTATTTCACTAATAACTTTAATTGATGCAATTACATCTTTAAACTCTATATTTTTGACATATTCAAATTTTGATTGATATTGCTTCCATAATTCTTTTAGTTGATCATTGTTTTCAATTAACGCTATTATCTTAGAACTACTGTTTATATTATCTAAAGTTTTTCTTCTCTTTGCGGTGTTATTTATGGCCGCTATTAAAATTTTTACATCGATTTCCGATAATTTGAAATTAACAAACATATATAAATCGTAATAATCTTTCATTCTAGAATTAATAATACCACGAGATACAATAGCTTCAAATTTTTCAGCAATTATAGTTTCGTTATTATAAGATAGTAGTATATACAAAGTCTATTTCTTTATATGTTATAGAATCTCCTGTAGTAACATCAATTGTTATATAATCCCAAATTTTATCCATTTTTACTTTTAACATTACTTTATAACCGTTATATTCATCTTCTAACCTAGTTTCTTCTATATTAACAATTTCAAAACTACAATTATCGTCAGTTGATATATTAATAATATCTTTCATCATTTTTTTAATGATTCACTATTTAATGACACTCCTTTAATAGTCGTATCAACATCAACTGTACTTCGCAAATTAATATCAAATATTGCGGCAATTAAAAATCCACCTTTTAATATAAAATTTTCTTTATATTTGGATAAAGAAACTCTCATTAATAATCTTTCAAACATTACCATTTTTCTTAACGCTTCTTGAGAAATATTTATTTCTTTAGCGAGATTTTTCAATTTCGCTTTTAAGCTGTCTGAACTAGTTATCATGATAGTACCTCAAAAGTTTTTAATACTTCTTTCTCAATTCCTAGCTTTTGAGCGTAATTCATTAATTTTAATTGATTTTTATCAGTTTTACTATGGTAATCCCTAATTGCTTTGTTAAACAATTCTAATTCGATATCTTTTTTATTTCTAATAATATCGCAGATAGATCTCTCTAAGTCATAAATTTTAATCTTATTTCCATATGGTGATTTCACCCAAATCATCCCTAAATCAATATATTCTTTTTTCACACGAAATAAATTAATGTTCTCTTTGTTTTGTAAAGAACCACGATATTCATTTGTAACAGTAATATCAATAATATGCGGAATTCTATCAGTGAAATTATGAAACCTTAAGGCAGTCATATGAGAAAAAACCATTTTTTTACTTTTATTTTGTAAAATTAAATAAATATCCTCTGCTTCTTCTGGAAGAATATAAATACCACGGGCGACTTTTTCAAGTTTTCCTTTTTTTACTAGATATCCTAAAAATTGTCTTTTGATTCCGTTTTTTTCTACTATATTTGTAGTGATATAACCATTGTTATTCATTGCTAATTTTAAAATTTTACCTTCATTATTCATTCTTTCATTTCCTTCCGCTACTAAGTTATAACACAATAAGTAGTAGAAGGAAATTGTTTTTTTGTTTTGTGTAGTGTAACATAGTTGATAAAATATATTAAATTTTTTATATTTTCGTTTACACCTTCTAACATATAAAAATCCCCAAGATTTGTATTAAAGCTTGGGGATCTTCTTAAATGCGAACTTTTAGTTCTCATATAATCCTATTAATGGGGCGACTGATGGGAATCGAACCCACGCATGCCAGATCCACAATCTGGTGTGTTAACCACTTCACCACAGTCGCCATATTAACTATTACGAATTATATTTTAACAGTAAAACACACTTTTAGCAAGTATCTTCAAGTGTTTTTTATTGTTATTTTATGTTATAATGCGATTATGGAGGCCTAATATGAAAAAAGTAACTCCCTTTATTTTTATGGTATTCATTATTATTCTAGGTTGTTTTAATCAAAAAACAGTTTCGTTTAAACGTTATACTGAAGAAATAAAGGCAGTACAATTTGATGAGGTTTCCTTAATTACCGATGATTTCATGAAAATTAATAATATTTTAGATAAGATTGCATTTACTAACAAAAAGATGACCGATTTAGATTTAAGTTATAAAGAATTAATTATTACTACTGTCGAAGATGATAATTATTATTTTTATATATACCCTAACAACACTATTGTTTATAAACATGGCGATGAAAAATACTTTGCAAGTCATGATACAACTGTATTAAATGAATTTTATACAGAGGTAGAGGAAAAATACACCGATATGTCTTTTTATAACATTACCTTTAACACTGATTTTAATCATCAGAATGATGACATTGTTATTCATTTAACTAATGGAAAAGATAATTATGAAGATAAATCAATTAATGCTTATCATTTTATTAGTAACGAAGAGGTTTATAATTTTAAAGTCAGTTTAATTGAATATGCAAATGATAAACCAAAGGAAAAAGCAATAATTTATTTTAAAAATATTTTACCTAAAAATGAAGCACTTATATTAGATTGCTCATCTGATGAGGAGGCGCCGTTTATTAAGATAACCTTCACCACCAAATATAACTATCAACTAACAATCATCACATATAAAAATAAGAATAATAAAATAGATTTTAATCAATCTATTGAACCAAAACAATAAAAGGTCACCCTTAGGGGTGTTTTTTTATTAATAAATATTATTTTACAAGATAAATTAATTATAGCCATTAGCCTTGGCTCATTACAAAAATCCACATACAATACCACGAAGGAGGAAAAATATGAATTATTATCATTACTTACCATCGTATCGAGGATGTGG
Source organism: Bacilli bacterium (assembly GCA_028698535.1). Classification (GTDB taxonomy): domain Bacteria; phylum Bacillota_I; class Bacilli_A; order RF39; family UBA660; genus JAQVDA01. The sequence goes on along the minus strand of JAQVDA010000015.1, from coordinate 4,266 downwards.
CGATAACCATTATTATAATTCCCCGGCTATGGATGATACCCACCACTTAAATACCCCACATTATCAAAGTCCGCCCTTTAATTCTACAACTGTTGCGTTATCACCTCAAGATTATCAACAGTATTTAAGTCCCGTTCTACCGCCCAAAAGAAGAAGTTCCTATTTAGCAAAAATATATCCTACTCCACATGATACTGTAACTGTTCCTATGGCTAAAGAATATCAAGATGTTGTGGCTGAAATTGACCAAATACATCGCATGAATCCACCCCTAAGCGAAAGAGACCAAATGTTATATGATATTCAGTTATTAACTACTAATGTGATTAATTATGATTTATTTTTAGATGTTTTCCCAACTAATCAAGAAGCTCTTAAACAATTTAATCAAAATAATGAACAGCTTAAACAACTAACAAACGAATTTGAAAAGAAGTTTGGGCCAATTAGTCTTCGTAGCGAGGTATTAAAACAATATCCTTGGCAATGGTTGCGGGGTCCATGGCCCTGGGAAGGTGGTGGCCAGTAAGTATGTGGAAGTATGAAAAAAAATTACAGTTTCCAGTAAACATCAAAAAGAAGGATATTAGATTAGCTAAAGCTCTGGCAACTCAATACGGTGGCCCTGACGGTGAACTAGCCGCCGGGCTTAGATATTTAAACCAGCGTTATACCATGCCCGATGAAAAAGGGAAAGCGTTATTAACGGATATTGGCAGTGAGGAACTAGGCCATGCTGAAATGGTTGCAACCATGGTTTATCAGCTATTACGAGATGCAACTATTGCTGAGTTAAAAGCAGCTGGTTTAGATGGTCATTACTCAGAACATGGTAGAGCCCCTTTTCCACTCAATGCCAATGGCGTTCAATTCTCAGCCAAATATTTTGCTAGTAAGGGAGACCCCATTGTTGATCTTTATGAAGATTTAGCGGCAGAAGAAAAAGCCCGTATAACATATGAATATCTAATGGATTTAACTGATGACCCCGAGGTTTTAGCACCCCTTGCTTTCCTACATCATCGCGAAATAGTTCACTTTGACCGGTTTAAAAATCTCTTGGATGAATACCTAAGTCAAGGCATACAAAAAAGAATCAATTGATTCTTTTTTATCTTTTATTATCTTTTTGATTACCCCATCTAACTTTAGCTTTTTCTACTTTTTCTTGAATAGTTGGTGGTATATTAGGAGCTGGCTTATCCTTTATTTCGCCCCAATTATCTTCAATTGTTTCTTTAGTATCATCAATAGCATCCATAATTTTCTCTTTGTGTTTAGCAATTATTTCTTGTCTAACTTGATTACGATCTTCATTCGGAACATCATTCGCGTCCAAAATCCCTTTTATGGTTGCCTCACGTCTTTCCTGATATTCATTTTTTAATTGTTCTCTTTGTTGGGCTAGGGTTTGTTGACGTTCCCTAGCTCTATTATGAACTATTTCTACTCTGGCGGCTCCTATCTGATTAGCAATATTACGTAGTGGTTGATCCACCAGTTCATCCATTTCTAAATCAGGATTTAATGATATTAATTTTTGAATTAATAATAACTTGCCATAACTAATATCATAGGATTTAGCTAAATCTTTTCTTTCTTCATGATTTTGTTCCATTAATATCAAAGCCGGAATCTTATTATTAGATAAATATTTGTCAATATTGTTATGAAGATCATTTTCCAAAGTCTTGGCCACATCATCATTAGAAGCAGCCACACTAACAACAATAACATTATCTTCGGCTAAATCATCAAGGTAACCTGATGCCCCAGCTTCTTTTATAACCTTTTCAATAGCCTCATTATAAGGTAAATTCTTAAGTTTAATATCCGCTATTAATAAATCGGCTTCATCATTTAAAGGTAAAACTTCAATTACCCGTTTTAAACGATTAGTCGCCAGTTCAATACTTGGATTAATATCAATCCCAATATAATTAACAGGAACAAAATATAAATAATAACCACCAATCATTAAAAGAACTAAAACAACAATAAATAATAAACCTTTTTTCATTAACAACATCCTTTCTATAATATAAATTTAGCATATCTTTTTATAATATACAATATTTATAATTATCCGTATGTCAAGTTGATATTTAAGTAATAAAAAGTAGTTGTTTAAAAAATAACTACTTTTTAGGAACACCTATATAATGAATAATAACGGCTACGCGATAAATAATATCATTACTGTTTTTTAAAGCTATCTTTTTACCAAGCGCCTTACCAATTACCGTTAGCGCCGCAATTATTGCTCCTAGTAATAATGTTATAAGGGGTATATTAATTTTTATTATAGCACCTAACCGAAAAGCAATTAAAATGCCAATAGCCCCGCTAATGATGCCACAAACATCACCGACAACATCATTACAGACACTAGCCACTTTATCCGCATTTTTAATTAACAAAATGGCCGCTTTAGCCCCCTTCTTTTTTCGCGAAGCTTTAGCATTAAAAACAGAAATATCCGCACTAACAATAGCCGTACCAATAATATCAAAGATAATCCCTATCAAGATAATAATTATTAATATAATAATAGCCAAGAGAATGGGTAAATTATTAATGATGGTATTAGTAATTATCCCTAAAAAAAGTGATAATAAAAAAGTGATAATAAAAATATGATATATCCACTTATCTAATTTCTTTTTTTTCTTCTTTTTTCGCTTTGCCACTAATTAGTTCTCCTTAAAAAATGTCTATGGTAGTGCTATGGGTAAATCTTGCGGCTTAGGTCAAGTCGGCTTTCCCTATTTCCTACCGTTCATTGCTTCCGGGCGGTTTCCCTTTAAAGGAAATAACTATAAACAACATAGTTACTTGATTGCCACTTAGTCCACACTTCAATCCCCATAGCACCTCATATTACTTTGAACAATCTAGAGGTTTTCCCAACAAGATAACTTCAACTCTTAGTTGTTTTTGCAAAAGTAATTTCAAAAGACAATAGATTTATTTCTTTGGCCAGAGAAACAAATCAGACTCCTTATCCGCTACATTCACTCACAACGAGGTTTTTTACTTTTTTATTGACGCGAGAAAAGGCAGGCCACTATATGCCATTATAGTTCCACCTTAACTCTTAAACCATAATTACACCCTAACCTGGGCGGAAAAAGCATAAAGATGATTTGTCCTTCAACCCCATGGGTAGATTTTTAGCCCCACCTTAAAGTTGTGTTACCTAACTAGAATATTGCACCATATGTGAGGAGATTTTACCATAAAAATTGGCGCTTGTAAAGTAACTCAATAAAGTTATTCCTTATTATTATATTCACCAAGAACATATCTAATGTTAGTATAATCACTAATATTTCGATCTAACGACACCAAATCATCTATTGATAATTCACTAATATTTTTCTTTCCCATCGCTTGTAGCGCTAACTTCATTTCTTTATTACAAGAAGTTAAAAAGTTACTTAAAGAACGAGCGGCTAAATCAATGTTAAGTTTATTCTTATATTGACCCTTATATAAAGCTAATTGGGTTGGCGGTAATTCTGGTAAGGTTTTAACCGCTTGGTTGTGAATAGTAGCAAAGACCGCAATTGAACCAATATATACAGCCTTAGCCCCAAGTGCCAAAGCTTTTAGAAAATGACCGGGAGTTGTTAAGCCCCCTGTTATAATTAAATCAAATTTATCTTTGATCTTTTTTTTCTCTAAATATTTAACCGCTCTAATCAAAGCGTATAAAGTAGGCAACCCTAAATTATCGGCTAAAGTTGGTGGAGCGACAGCCGTTCCCCCCTCACAGCCATCAAGTACAATATAATCACAATTAGTACTGGTAATTACATCCAGTTCTCGCTCCAGAAAATCAGTGGCAGCTATCTTAATACCAATCGGAACATCATACTTTTCTTTTAGGGTATCAATATATTTAATTAAATCCGCGGGGGAATTAATCCCCTTTAATCTAGCGGCGAAAAACTTATCTTCATTTTCCTTTAAACGCCAATCGCATCTTAATCTTGGGCCAATATCAGTAGCATATTTAATTGACTCCGCTCCGCCACCCCAAGCCCCCTGACCAAATCTTAACTCAATCGCATCTAAATAAGCTAAATCCTTAGAACTCATCAAAGTGCCACGATGAATTTGCCCTATTACATATTTAGCGTTTTCTCTTACCTCTTTAGCTAATACTGACTCACCAGTATTAGTGGAGGTGCCCACCATCCCCGACCCCTTAGCTAAGGCTATTTTGATTGGTAGTGACAAACTTCCGCCGTACGACATCCC
>JAQVDA010000073.1 GCA_028698535.1 Bacilli bacterium | reverse complement strand
AAGATGTCTTTAGATAACTTTAAATTAAAGATGGAATCTAAATCTTTCATCTTTAATTCTGGCCGTTTTAATAAATTATAAACAGAAGTATTATCTTTAGTTTTATCAATGCCGATCTTGTTGAAAGCTGTTTTTATTGTAGAATTTAATTTTAGTTTTTGTTGTTTAAATTGTTGGATTGTTTGTTCAATAAGCTGTTTCTTACGAAGGAGGCACTTATATTTTTCGCTACTAATTAAACCAACTTGATAACCGTATTCACGCAAACGCAAATCAGCGTTGTCGTGCCGTAATAATAATCTAAATTCAGCCCTTGATGTTAGTAAGCGGTATGGTTCTTTTGTCCCCTTTGTTACTAAGTCGTCAATTAAAACACCTATATAGGCTTCATCACGGCCAAGAATTAACGGGGAGGTGTTTTCTAATTTTAGAGCCGCATTAATCCCCGCGATTAAACCTTGGGCGGCGGCTTCTTCATAACCACTGGTGCCATTAATTTGTCCGGCCGTAAATAAATTTTGTATTAATTTAGTTTCTAAACTAGGATAGAGTTGAGTAGGATCAATTGCATCATACTCAATCGCATAGCCATATTTATTAATAATCGCTTTCTCTAAGCCGGGTAAGCTTCTTATCATTTGTTCTTGCACGTCTGGGGGCATACTAGTTGAAAATCCTTGAATGTATATATCATCAGTATACTTACTCTCTGGTTCTAAGAATATTTGGTGGCGTTCTTTATCGGCAAAGCGGACTACTTTATCCTCAATTGAAGGACAGTAACGGGTGCCGGTCCCGGTTACATATCCACCATACATACTTGATTTAGTTAAGTTATCCCTAATTATTTGATGCGTTTTAGGGGTTGTATGGAGAAGATAGCATGGTTCTTGGTCCTTTATTTTATATATAGCTTTTTGGTCATGACTAAATGTATGTTTTTCTTTGTCGCCCTCTTCTTTTTGAGTTTGTGAAAAATCAATAGAATAACGATTAAGGCGGGCGGGGGTGCCTGTTTTTAAACGCATAATTTTAAACCCTAGTTTTTTTAAGTTATCACTTAAGTTTAAAGAAGCTTTCTGACCGCTTGGCCCCTCTCTTCTTCTTTGATCCCCAACCAAAATATCAGCCTTTAAATAAGTCCCCGTGGTAAGAATAACAAGCGGGCTATTTATCTTAGTTCCGTCCGCTAATTCAACCCCAAATATTTGGTGGTTGTTTATTATTAAGTTTTCAACCATTCCCTCACGCAAATAAAGGTTTTTTTGACTTTCTAATACCTTTTTCATTACCCACGGATACTTTTTTTTATCAATTTGGCTACGTAACGCTCGTACCGCTGGTCCTTTCCCTTTATTTAACATCCGCATCTGAATCGTTGTTTGATCAGTAATTTTCCCCATTATGCCACCTAAAGCATCTATCTCACGGACAACTACCCCTTTGGCCGGACCGCCGATAGAAGGATTACATGGCGTATCAGCAATGTGATTAGTATTGCTGGTTATTAATAAGGTTTTATGTCCTTTTTTGGCGGTAGCTAGGGCAGCTTCACAACCAGCATGCCCAGCTCCTACGACGATAACCTCATAACTCATTTATTTCACCTTCTTTTGCCATCTTTATTATACACTTAAAATAAAAAGATAATAAAAAAAGAGGCCTATTTTTGGTATTATCTAATTTAATGTTTAAAGCCTATTTCCCTAAGCAAAAATGACTAAAAAGTTGGTCGATTATGTCATCTTGATAGGTTGCCCCTATTATTTCTCCCAACAAATTCCAAGCCCGCTTAATATCAATTTGTATTAAATCGATTGGGATTCCCTTTTTTATTGATGTAAGGGCATCTTGAAGCGCTTCTTGGGCTTGGCTAATTAAGGTTTGCTGCCTTATGTTTGAAAGATAAGCAGGATTAGCCGTTTCGATAGTTTCTAATTCAAAAAGCGCTTTTATTTGATTTTTAAGGGGAATTAGACCGTCTTCTTCAATAGCATTACATCTGACAACATTATCTAAAACTATTCCTTCTAGTTTTATTTTAGTTGGTAAATCCGCTTTGTTAATTACTATAATACGTGGTTTTTTATTAGTCTTTTTTATAATAGTAATATCTTCCGTTTTTAATGCTTCGTTGTTATTTAAAACCAAAATAATTAAATCAGACTCTTCTATTAAGGACATTGTTTTCGCGACTCCTTTTTGTTCTATTATATTTTTGGTCCTTCTTATTCCAGCCGTATCAAAGATATTTAATAAGATCCCATCTATCATTACATCGCCTTCTACAATATCCCGGGTGGTTCCCGCAATATCAGTGACAATGGCCTTATCTTCGTCAATTAATTTATTTAAAATACTACTCTTACCAACATTTGGACGCCCAACAATAATCGTTTTAATACCTTCTTTTATTATTCGCCCTTTGTGAGCCTCTCTTTGTAGTTTCTCAAGAGGTTCAATTATTTCCTTAATTTTAGTAGTTAGTAGTTGGTATGTGACCTCTTCAACATCATCGTATTCCGGGTAATCAATATTTACTTCAATGTTCGCCATTACTTCCATTATTTTTGCGCGCAGGATTATAATTTGATTAGATATTTTACCAGTAACTTGATTCATTGCCAGTTTCCTAGCACTCTCACTTTTGGCGTTGATTAAATCCATGACCGCCTCGGCTTCTAATAAATCTATTCTCCCGTTGAGAAAGGCTCTTTTAGTAAATTCGCCCGGTTCTGCTAATCGGGCTCCTTCGCGAATTAGTAATTCTAATATTTTGTTAGTAACGATAAGTCCACCATGACTATTTATTTCAACTATATCTTCTCGCGTAAATGTTTTGGGTTTGCGCATAATGCTAACTAAAACTTCATCGATTATTTCTT
>JAQVDA010000014.1 GCA_028698535.1 Bacilli bacterium | reverse complement strand
TGGTGAAGCGGTTAACACACATGCCTTTCACGCATGCATTCACGGGTTCAAATCCCGTACGGGTCACCAAGGAGCAGTACTCAAGAGGCTGAAGAGGCGCCCCTGCTAAGGGCGTAGATCGGGTAACCGGTGCGAGAGTTCAAATCTCTCCTGCTCCGCCAAAAGAAAACAAAAACCCTTAGATATAAGGGTTTTTTTAGATGATTAAAAATTAATAATATTATAAGTCTTTTATAAATGTTTAGCATATAAAACATATAATAAAAGAGGCGAGTTATTAGCACCACATGGGGAAGATTGGTAAAAAGGCTTGATTCTTGAAATGTTTTATGTTAATATACAAAACTAAGTAAATAAACCATTCTAAATTATTAAAAAGAGGTTATTTTATGATAAAATTTATTAAGTGGATTATTAATTCAAGGCGAACCGTTTCACTTGATGCAATTGAAAAAGAGTTATTACAACTTTGTGAAGCTCAAAGATGTTAAATTATAAACTATATCGCTTTAGTTAGTGATATAGTTTTATAATTTTAAAGGAAGGATTGTAGAAGATATGAGAAATTTCTTTATAACTGATATTTTTAATGCTGGTGAGAGTTATGGCGGTAAAGCAAAAGGATTATCACAACTAGTTAGATTAGGCATCCCAATACCTAAAGGATTTGCGATTTCTAGTAATATGATAGATGGTTTACTTTTAAAAAAAGATAAACAAGCGATAAATGAATTTTTAGATTTTCTAAATAATTTATCTAAAAGTAAAAAAATAGCGGTTCGTTCTTCGGCGTCTTCGGAAGATGGCGAGGGGAAGTCTTTTGCCGGGATATTTAAAACAATGTTAAATGTTAATAATGAGTTAGAAGAAGTATTGAAAGCTATTTCCTATGTTAGGGCAAGTGCCGAAACAGAAATAGTTAATGCGTATGATAATAAAAACCAAGAAATGAATATAATAATTCAGGAAATGGTTAATCCCACAATCTCTGGCGTGGCATTTACTGAGGCCATAGATTTAGATGGTTCAAAAGTCTTTTTGATTGAATGTGTTGAAGGATTAGCTGACCAATTAGTTAGCGGGAAGATTACTCCATCAAGAATAACTTTTCAAATAAATAAAGAGGGAAAAATAAACCAAGAAAGTTTATCTTTCGTAGGTAAAATTTTAGATATAAAAGCCCTTGAAAATTTAATGCCTCATTTCCAAACAATTATTGATGGGTTTGAAACCCCGATGGATTTAGAATGGTGTGTTGATGAAGAGTATAATCCGTATGTAGTTCAAGCTAGACCAATAACTAGTAAAGTTTTTATAAAAAAACAAAGTAATGAAAAAGGGATAATAGCGTCACCTGGCATATCGCGTGGTAAAACTTATGTTATTGATGAAAATTTAGATGATGAAGAAATTCTAAAGCTAATTAAAAATTTTCCCTCAGACTATATATTAGTAGCTGCGGCTACTAATACGGAGTATTTACCAGCCATAAAGAAAGCTAGCGGTATTATAACTGAAGAAGGTTCTATACTTTCACATGCGGCTATAGTTGCTAGAGAAATGGGTAAGCCATGTGTTGTTAACTATAAAGATGCTATGTCCCTCTTTCCGACCGGGACAAAAATTCTTCTTGATGCGACCAATGGCAAAATTATTTCGGAAAAAGTTCAATTTAATATTGATATAAAAAAGGAAATGGAATTTGGAGAGCTTTATTGTTTTGATTTTATAATTCCGATAGAGATAGAGGAACAAACTGTATTATATGAGCCTACAATTAATGGATTAATTGTTCATTTAGATGAAGAAGTTACTTCCGAATTTATTAATAGGGTTGAATATTATACGCGAAAAGTTTTTAAACAGTCACCGACTGTAGTTCAATCGCAAAAATATTTATGGTATTTTGAAATTTCCAAATTTAAGTTATTACCATATTTTAATAATATATACAATATTGCTATAACCTTAGCGCAACATAAGAATTGTAAAGAGACGGATCTTTTCTATGACTCAGTTGTTAAAACACTTTCAGAATTGGTCGATTTTAAAAATAATAAGGCGGATGATATAACCCAAAAATTTATTGAAGAAATATGTGTTTCTTGGCATTTTATTGTCGATATGGTATTACCTTGTGGGTATGGATTAAGGGAGATATATGCTTCAACCCTTTCAGTATTAGATGAAACGGGGCAAACTTTTAGTGACTTGCTTAATGGGAATATAAAGGTATGGGATCAAGAAGGGTTATTAAATCAAAGTGACCAATATTTAAAATGCATTTCAAAGAATCGAAATGACATATGTGAAAAATTAGTGGCAATAGGGGCGATGAGTTATGATTATTTTGATAGACGAGAAGACGAAATAAAGGCAATTTTGGAAAAAAGAAATATTTCTTGTGAAGATGATGTTGTTGAACAGTTTTATACTCAAATAGATAAGGTTCCTTTAAAACCAATAAATGAAATTATGATTAAAAATAAATTTATTGTTAAATCATTGAATTTTGACTTTTAAAATAAAAAAAGGGTAACTATATAATTATAAGGTGATAAACAGGTTTTATAAGATTGATAATAATATTAAATTTTTTAAACCTAAGAGAGTTTTAAATGAATTTAATTTTTAAATAAAAATAAATTAGCGAATTACTTTAATAGGATTTAACCGGTTAATATATATATATATTCTAAACTAAAGGATACATAGGTTGTTAATAAATAAAAACCCTTAGATATAAGGGTTTTTTTAGATAATATTATTTATATAATTCTTTTTTTATCAACTCAATATTCGCTTTTATTAGAGTAATATAATCTTCTTTATTCTCTCTTTGTTTTTCATTTAAGTTACTAATAGAATGAATTGATAAAAGTTCGAGTTTGTTATCCTTTAATAAGTTATTAATGGTATTATTAGGTTTCTCATTATTAATTAGATAAATATATTTTATTTCCTCATTTTGAATCATAGTAGTCACATCATTAATTGTTTTAGCCGTTAGCTCTTCATTTTCTTCTAAAGAAATAACATTTAAATTATATTTTTCTAAAAACTTAAGTAAATCAGATCCAACTACAATTGTTTTATATTTCGCATCGGATACAATATCTTTCATTTCCGCATCTAGTTCTGAGATAGTTAATTTTAAATAATCATAATTATCATCAATCTCTTTTTTTAAATAAGGGTTTTCTATGTATTCGTGAAACCCATTTCTAATGTTTTGGGCTAACATTAATAAATTAGCGGGATCTAACCATATCTCTTCAACATAATTTGTGTATTCCATGCCCATGGCCGCATCAATTATTTTTATGTTTTGATTAGTGTTAATTAAATCCAGGGCATAATCTATTTCTTTACTTAACCCATTATAAATAAATAAATGGGCTTTACTATAATCTCTTATTTGTTTTCCGGTTAAGGTGTATTGATTAATATTAACATCATTAGGATAAATACTATTAATTTCGGCATGTTCTTTATATAAGGTAGAGACAATATATTCAATCGGGTAAGCGGTTGTATAGATATCAATATCCTCCATGGTATCTCTTTTAAAACAGCCATTTGTTATTAGTGTTATTAGTAATAAAATAACAATTAAACTAACTTTACGCATTATTTTTTCCTTTCTATAACGGGGTCAAATCCAAAAGGTCCCCAGGGGTTACATTTTAATAATCTTTTTACAGCTAAGAAAAGTCCCTTTATACAGCCATATTCTTCAATCGCCTTAATACTATAATTAGAACAAGTAGGAATAAAACGACAATAATTATGACAGGGTAGGGGTATTTGTTGATATATTTTAATTATCGTAATTAAAACCTGTTTCATTTAATCACCTGTCTCTATTTTACGCTATTTTAAATTATTTGTAAAATTAAATATGCTTAATTATTAATGTTTGTTATAATGAATTTAGGTGATAATAGTGGAACTATTAAAAAAATTACATATTAAACCTAATAATATAAAAATATATGAACAAGCTTTCTTTCATTCTTCTTATGTGAATGAAAGAAGAATGATTAATAATTACGAGCGCTTAGAATTTTTAGGTGATGCCGTTTTAGATGTTGTTATTAGTGATTACTTATATACTCATACTAAATATGAAGAAGGAAAAATGACAAAGTTAAGATCTACCTATGTTTGTGAAAACGCCATCGCTAAATACGCCGAACGTTTAGGCTTTAGTAAATATATAAAGGTTGGTCGGGGTGAGGAATTAAGTGGTGGTCGGTATCGAAAAGCCATTCTAGCGGATACTTTTGAAGCCTTTGTAGGTGCCATTTATATTGATCAGGGTTTTGCCAAAGCCAAAGAGTTTATCTATCAAGTAGTGGTCCCTTATCTTAAAGCCGGTAAAATAGATTTTCTAAACGACCATAAATCTATTTTCCAAGAGTTAGTCCAGACTCATCAAAAATCAGTTATTTATGAATTAATCAAAGAAGAAGGCCCCCCCCACAATAAAACTTTTACGACGATTGTTAAAGTAAATAATATTGTCTTTGGTACTGGTAAAGCGGGTAGTAAAAAAGAAGCTGAACAAAAAGCCGCCGAAGATGCTTTAAGTAAATTAGCTAATAAAAAAAATAGTACTTAATGTATTATTAAATTTATAATATTACGCTCGATAATCAACTTCGCTTTTGAAGTTTTATTGTTTTGCATCATAAATTATAGTATAATTTTAATCATGAAGTAGAAGGTGATTAAATGTACTTAAAGGAAATAAAATTAAATGGTTTTAAATCATTTGCCGATAAATTGAAAATAGAATTTAATCAAGGTATCACTTGTATTGTTGGCCCTAATGGGGCGGGAAAGAGTAATTTGGTTGATGCGGTGCGTTGGGTTTTAGGGGAGCAATCAGTCAAATCCTTGCGGGGCGAAGGCGGGATGAGTGATGTTATTTTTTCAGGTAGCAAAACACGTCAAAACTTAAATGTGGCTTCAGTAGAGCTAATCTTTGATAATAGTGATGACTATCTATCAATTGATTATAGTGAGGTATCCGTAAAAAGACGTGTTTATAACACGGGTGAAAACGAATATTTTTTAAATAATGAATCATGCCGGTTAAAAGATATTGTTAATCTATTTACCGAAACTGGGATGGGTAAAAGTTCATTTAATATTATTTCGCAAGGCGAAATCCATAAAATAATTAGTTCGCGTCCCGAGGAACGTCGTATTATCTTTGAGGATGCGGCTGGCGTTTCAAAATATAAAAGAAAAAAGGAAGAAGCCACCCGCCGTTTAGTAAAAACCGATGATAATTTAAGGCGTATTAATGATATTATTAATGAATTAAAACTTCAGGTCACACCTTTAAAGGAACAAAGTAGTAAAGCCGAGGAATATCTTAAATATAAAGAGGATTTAGAAAATATTGAGTTAGCTTTAATCACCCATGATATAACTGATTTAAATTATACTTATCAAGATTTAAAGAAACAGATAACATCTCTAAATGAAGAATTAATTACCATTGAAACCAATCTTAATACTTCATCAACTACGATGGAAACCGAAAAAATAACTCTGCAAAAACTTGATGATACTATTCATGAACAACAACAAGAACTAATAAAACTAACGCGCTTAGTGGAAAAATTAAAAGGTCGGAAGCAACTATCAAAAGAAAGACAAAAGTATCAAGTGCCTGATCAAGCGTTACATAATAATATTACTAACTTAAAAGAAACCGCTTTAAGTCTAACGAATCATATAGCCAGCTTAGAAAGTGATCTTAATCATAATAATGAACTGCTTATCGCTAGTGATAAGAACATTAATCATTTAACTAACCAATTACAAAACCACTACGCGGAGCGTGATGATAATCTTCATAAATTAGAGTTAAACATGCATCAAGAACAAAAATTAAAACATGAAATAGAGTTGTTAAGGATGACCATTGATAATAACAGTAGTGTCACTACCAGTGTTAGAAATATTCTTAACCATCCAAAATTAACTGGTATTCATGGTATTATTGGGCGTTTAATTGATACTGATGAACAATACGCCAAAGCCATTGAAACTAGTTTAGGTTTTAGTATGCAATTTATTGTCGTTGATAATGAATTAAAAGCCCAAGAGGCGATTAAATATTTAAAAGAGAATAATTTAGGTCGCGCCACCTTTTTCCCTCTTAATGTTATAAGTCCCAAGGGAATTGATTATGAGACTTTGGATATAGTTAAAAAGCATCCCGCTTTTATTGATATTGCTGCTAATTTAACTACTTATGATACTAAGTACCGTCATATTATTTTAAATCAACTAGGTAATGTTTTAGTAGTTGATAATCTTAAAAGCGCCAATGAGATTAGCCGTTTAATTAAACATCGTTATAAAATTGTTACCTTAGACGGTGAATTGATTCATGTTGGTGGTTCAATTACTGGTGGTGCTTATCAAAAACAACGAGGCATGATTAAAGAAAAATATGAATTAGAAGATATGCACCGTAAATTACGTTTTATTATGGAGGATAAAAATAAATTAATCACTAACAAGGATAATATGCTTGACAAAATCAAAACTGTAGAAACCGCATTATTAAATGAGAAGGCTAACCGTGTTAGTATAGAGGAGGTTAATAAAACAAAACGCATTACCTTAGCGGAGTATCAAGACCGTTTAACAGATGTTAATAGTGAGTTAAGTAGTTTACAAAATGTTGTCGGTGGCGTTGTGGAGGATGTTACTAATCAATTATTAAATGAGTATTATAAGACTGAACAAAAGAAAAAAGAGTTAGAAAAAATTCTCAAAGACTTAAATAAGAAGCGTTCACAAGTCACTAATCAAATAAGTGATTTAGAAGCTTTAATACAAAAAGCTAACCATCTTTATCGAAAACGTCAAACCGAGTTAAAGGATTTAGAAATAACCTTAAATCGGGTTGATGTTAAATTAGATAATCTATTAAATACTCTAACTAATGAATATACGATGACCTATGAAAAAGCGAAAGAAAATTATCAGTTAGATATGGATGTCGCCTTGGCTCGTCAGCAAGTTAATTCTCTGCAGAGTCGTATTAAAAAGTTAGGAGTGATTAATCTAGGGGCTGTTGATGAATACAAACGAGTTCATAAACGTTATACTTTTTTAACGACTCAAAGGGATGACTTACTAAAAGCGAAAGAAACCTTATTTACTATTATTCAAGAAATGGATACGGTGATGGAACAAAAGTTTTTAACTACTTTTAAATTAGTAAAAGAGGAATTTAAAACCGTCTTTAAGAAATTATTTGGCGGGGGCAGTGGGGAACTTAGTCTAACGGAACCAAATCAAATTCTTACCACTGGTGTTGATATTAATGCTTCACCACCCGGTAAAAAGCTAAAACATTTATCATTATTATCTGGTGGCGAAAAGACTTTAACGGCTATTGCCTTATTATTTGCGATTTTAAATGTTAAAAAAATACCTTTCTGTTTATTTGATGAGATTGAAGCTGCGCTTGATGAGTTAAATGTTAATTATTTTGGGGAATATTTACAAACTTATCGTGGTCAAACCCAATTTATCATTATTACTCATAAAAAGAAAACAATGACTTATGGAGATGCTTTATATGGTATTACCATGCAAGAATCAGGTGTTAGTAAATTAGTTAGTGTCAAATTAGATACGATTAAAAACTAATAAAAGAACCACTTAAAGTGGTTCTCTTTAATTTAAATACCACGCATTGAACTTGAAGCTTCTAAAGGGTTAATAACTTTATCAATGAATAAAATACCATCTAAATGATCTATTTCGTGTTGAAAAGCAATCGCTAACTCTTCCCGGGCTCTAATAGTAATCTTTTTACCTTCCATATTAAAACCAGTTATAGTAACTCGTGCATATCTAGGAACTACACCAGCTACCTCACGATTAACACTTAAACAACCCTCGCCATCAATCGCATATATTTGTTCTTCAGAATAACTAACTATAGTTGGGTTAATCATAATATATTCTTTAAATTTTTGTTCTTCTTCCTCATGTACAATCACAAAGTATCTTTTATTAATTCCTAATTGCGAGGCAGCTAGTCCCATCCCCGGTCTTAGTTGATATTTTTTAGCGATTTCTTTTATTTGACTGCTTTTAAGATAAGCCGCCATCTTTTTTATCAGCTCTTTATCTTGACTAGTAAGAGGAAATACTACGGGTTGACTAATTTCTCTTAATCTTTTATCTTTTTCATCTAGAATACTAATTGCATTTAACACTTTACCACCTCAAAATTACTATTTATATTTTACCACAAAACAAAAAAAAGGGAAGACAAGTCCCCCCTTAATTTAGCATTTAACAAAACGCGGGCATATTACGATAACCAATAAAATAAACAAGACTAATATGATTGCGGTACTACTACCATAGCCTAAGAAACCAGGATAGCCATAAGCTCCAGGGTATCCACATCCGTAGCCGTAACCGCATCCTCCGTATGAGTACATCTTAATCCCTCCTTTGATTGTTGATACTATATTCTATTAAAAACCTCCTCTTTTGACATTGTTTAAACCTAACTTCAAAAAAATAAGTTCAAAATTAATATAATATGTTATTATATTATATGTAGGGTGTGATAGAATGAACCGCTTATTAGCTAGAATGGATAAACCACTATTTATAATTATGTTGATTTTATTTATCACCGGTCTTATTATGATTTTTAGTGCTTCTACCATTACCTCTTTTATGCGTTTCCAGGCTAGCCCTTATTCTTTTTTTATAAAACAAGGTCTTTTTTTAATTATTGGTTTACTTACTTTTTTCTTTATTATTAAAATTCCTTTAAAAAACTATAAAAATTATATTGGGATATTGATGGGCGGAATTATTTTTTCTTTATTTTTTCTTTTTATTTATGCGACTACCATTAATTATTCATTAAGTTGGTACCGAATCGGTGGTTTCTTTTCGATTCAACCTAGTGAATTTGCGAAAGTAATCCTGATTTTATTTCTCGCTATTTATTACAATACCAATAAAACGGAATTAAACAAATATCGGGTTGTCTTATTGCCATTAGGTCTTGCCTTGTTAATTGTATCTTTAGTATTATTCCAACCGGATTTAGGTACGGCCGTTATTTTAGCGAGTTTAACTTTGTTTCTTTTTCTAGCGATACCAGTTGATCGAACCCTTAAAAGCAAAATTATTAATCTATTATTTGGTATGGTTATTGTAATGTTTTTGGTTATTATCGCCTCTGGTAAAACCTTTTTATCATCAACCCAACGGGAACGTTTATATTTTCAAAACCCTTGTCAACGGTATGAAACAAGTGGTTATCAAGTTTGTAATGGTTATATTGCGATTAATAATGGTGGTTTATTTGGTGTTGGCCTGGGCAAAAGTACACAAAAGTATTTATATTTACCGGAAGCCCACACCGATTTTATCTTTGCGATTGTGATTGAAGAATTAGGCTTAATCGTGGGTTTAGTTATTTTATTTCTTTTATTAGTTGTTCTATATCGCATCTTAATAATTGCGCGAAGGTCTCATCACCTTCGTGATGCGGTTATTGCTTATGGTGTTTTCTTTTATATATTATTACATATTATTGTTAATTTAACGGGGTTATTAGGGCTCTTACCTTTAACTGGTGTACCACTACCTTTTTTTAGTTATGGTGGTTCATATACTTTAAATCTGTTTATCGCCTTAGCGTTAGTACAAAGGGTAAATATTGAAACTTATTACCATAATAAAAATAAAAGTTTAAGATAAAAAGGAAATAAAAACGTTATCACTAATAACCTCACTAAGGGAGGTTATTTTATGTTGAATTTATTAAAAGATTATTATAAGTTAATCATTCCGTTCCTGTTTATAATTATCCTTAGCCTTAGTTTTTATACTTTTTATTTCTTGTCTCAAAAAGACTATTCATTAGCTTTAGAAGAAGAAACAAATCCTTTAGAAATAGTTAAACCAGAATCATCACCGGTCCCCAAAGTTCAATATTATGGGGTTGATATTAAAGGCGCAATTCTTAATCCGGGGGTTTATTTAGTCAAAGAGGGTAGTCGGGTAATTGATGTTATTGAAGAAGCGGGTGGTTTAACTAAAGGCGCTAGTACTACTTATGTTAATTTAAGTAAAAAAATATTTGATGAGATGGTTATTAAAATTTATACAAAGGTTGAAATAAATAATATCCAAAAGAAATTAAAAGAAGAAGCGTTATTATTAACGGAGTTAGCCGCGTCCACTAATGATGCTTTAATTAAAGAGGAGGACTTAACCTCTTCAAGTAATAACTCCGAAGAATCACCACCGGTATCTAACTTAATTTCAATTAATCAAGCAACTATTGAACAACTAACCACCTTACCAGGGATTGGGGAAGTAAAAGCCGTTGCTATTATTAAATATCGGGAAGAAAATGGTCCCTTTAAAGCGCTTGAGGAGTTAACATTAGTTAATGGGATTGGGGAAAGTACCTTTGTTAAGATTAAGGATTATATTACTCTCTGATTGGCTGTATATTTTAACATCTATTAGTGTTTTAATTATGGCTCTTGTAATAACTAATTATTTTCCAAGAACAAGTAAATATAAGGGGACTGAAGAGGATATTATTGGTTATATCAATCATTTACAAGTTGATGGTAATCGGTTAAAGATAGAGTTAATTGGGAAAGAAAAAGTATTAGTTAATTATATTTTTACTACTGAATTAGAAAAAATTAAATTTTTAAAAGCATATTATTTAGGCGATACCATTAAAGTTTCCGGGAAATTAACTAGACCATCCAATAATACCCTTTTTAATCTTTTTAATTATCAGAAATATTTATCTTATCATCATATTTTTTATTTAATGACGGCGGAGCAAATAACTAAATTAAAAGAAAATAACAAACTACATTATAATTTCAAACAATTTATTATTAACCGTATTACATCACTAAATTATAGTACCGCTTATTTGAAGGTTTTTATAGTAGGTGATAAAAACGAAATATCCCCAGCCATTCAAAGTGGTTATCAGTCAATTGGGGTTGTTCATTTATTAGCTATTTCTGGGATGCATATTAATTTACTAGGTGGAGGTCTCCTCTATATCTTAAAGAAACTAAAGGTCAAAGAAATATCGCGTTATTTGATAGTTATTGTTTTTCTTTTTAGTTATGTATTTTTAACTAGTTATTCAGCTTCAGCTATGCGTGCTTTTCTTTTCTTTTTGCTTATTTTTATTAATCGGTACTATTTTTTCAATATTAAGTTAATTAATTTATTATTAACTACTTTTATTATTAGTGTTTTATTAAAACCAACCCTTATTTATGATGTTGGTTTGCAATTTTCTTATATTACCACCGCTTATTTACTTTTATTTAAGTCTTTAATAACTACTCGTCATTACTTAATAAATCTTTTTATTACTTCCTTCATTGCTTTTTTGGCTAGTTTACCCCTTACTATTTATTACTTTTATCAAATTAATTTATTTAGTATTATTTATAATTTATTTTTTATTCCCTTAATTACTATCATTATTTTCCCTTTAAGTCTTATTACTTTATTCTTACCTAGTTGTGATTACTTATTATCTTTTTTAATTAAGTTAATGGAAGAAATTACTTTAATTATTAGTAATATTAAATTAGGGACTATTATTCTTAGTAAACCAACCATTTTAGTGGTAGTTATTTATTATATCATTATTACTTACGTATTTTATATGCTGACTAAAGGACGCTTCAAAGCCCTTCTTTATTTACCACTAATATTATTTATTCATTATCTTAGTCCTAATTTTAATCCTAATACAATATTAACTATTATTGATGTTAACCAAGGTGATGCCATCTTATTACAATTACCTCATAATCAAGGCAATATTTTAATTGATACAGGGGGATTTTACTCCTTTACTAGGGAAAAGTGGCAACTACCTAAACGTTCTTTTACTCTTAGTAATAATCTTTTAATTCCTTATTTTAAATCGCTTGGTATTAGACAAATTGATTATTTGATTATTACGCATGGTCATATTGATCATCTTGGGGAAAGTTCGACCATTATTGATAATTTTCCCGTGCGGGCGGTTATTCTTAATAAAGCGCCTAATAATGA
Organism: Bacilli bacterium; assembly: GCA_028698535.1. Taxonomy (GTDB): domain Bacteria; phylum Bacillota_I; class Bacilli_A; order RF39; family UBA660; genus JAQVDA01. The sequence goes on along the minus strand of JAQVDA010000014.1, from coordinate 536 downwards.
TTTAATATTAGGGTTAATTCTTCATTTAAAACAAAGAAAAATCCCTTATGCCTTTAAGGGCGGTGATGGTACCTTAATTGTAAATAACCAAACACTTTATTTTTTAAATCCTCATCAAACGCATTTTGATGAAAATGATAATAGTTTAGTTATCTATACCACTATACATAAAAAAGGTATTCTCTTAACAGGTGATATATCATCAACTATTGAAAATAATTTAATTAATCAGTATCATCTTAATAATTTATATCTTTTAAAAGTGGCTCATCATGGGTCAATTACTAGTACTAGTCCAACCTTTTTAGATAAAACAGCACCCCAATATGCCGTTATTTCGGTGGGCTTAAATAATCGCTTTAATCATCCTCATCCTTTAGTTATTAACCGGCTAAAAGAAAGGTCTATTAAAACCTATCTAACTAGTCTTAATGGCAGCATTAAATATATTTTTAGTAAAAGAGGAGTAACTATTAAAACAACTTCATCATAAAATAAGGTAGACAAGACGCTGAAGCTTTGGCGTTAATATAGAT
>JAQVDA010000013.1:7685-12685 GCA_028698535.1 Bacilli bacterium | reverse complement strand
TTAAAGCATCGTTAACTAAGCGGGCTAAATTATCAACGACGATAGTAACCCCCGCTACTGAATCAGTATAAACTTTATCTTTTGCTTCTTGATTGGTTGGTTGGGTAGTTGTAATATGACCTTCCGCATCTTTATATTTTAACTCTAGCCAATCAAGTCCTTGTTCTTTAACTACCTTGTCTGAAAAATTGTTAACTTGTTCATACCATTCTTGATTAATAGAACTTACTTTTTTCATGTCGTAATTATCACCGAGAGCTTGTTTGGTGGTAACATCTTGACAAGTACTAATGTCATTTCTTACCTTACAATCCATTAAATAAATAGCGTCAAAGAAAACATTCTTAATCTGGCCGGTATTATCAACATAAACAACTACTGAATATTTAGTATCTTTATCATAGGCAAAATAGACCCCTTCTTTATAATCTCCAGTCACTTTGGTACAACCTGATAAAATTATTACTACCAATATTACTAATGTAGTTAGTATTTTTTTCATTTTATCCTCCTCTTTAGTATAAATTTATTATAACGCCTTTAACGCTCAAGCGCAATCTTTTTATCCATTAATGATAAAATGTTTTTAGCCATTAAACCAACTATTATGCCCGTTGGGATAGCTAGTAGTAAAAGATAAGGCAAGTAGAAGATAAGGGAGATTGTTTTAAGTAGTAACATCGCCATTAATACTTGACCAAGGCTATGAAAGATAGCCCCTAAAATACTAACACCAATGATAGATAGTTGCGTATATCTTTTAGCTAAATACATAATAATGGTACTAAAAATAGCACCTGTTAAACTAAGGAAAAAGCCAATCCCTAAAAGGCCCGTTCTAATTAATCCCACAATAAAAACGCGGCCTAGGGAAACATATAAGGCATCAGTGAAAGTATATAAATAAATAACCACAATAATAATGGCGTTGGCTAGACCTAATTTAACCCCCGGTAACATGTTGTTAAATATAGGGATAGTACTTTCAATTATATTTAAAACTACGGCTAAAGAAATTAACATCGCTAAATGAGTTATTTTTCTAATATCCATTTATCGCACCACCGTATCTAATTTATTTTTATTATCACTTAAAGTAATCACCACTTTATTAGGTAAACAAACAATAACTTCATAGGTTGACTTAACCCATCCTTGTCGGGAACAAATATGTAAAGGCGAAATTTCTTCTTTAACGCGAATCATATCCTTTTTTGTTTCAATCACAACATCCCCATTATAACCTTTAACGCGATATTCTCTATTTTCATCAATACTAAGATCAAGCGTTAAAACTATATTATTATCATAATAAACAGTCGCGATAGTTGAGTTATTATAATTAAATAAGGATGTAATGGCAAATAAACTAATAATAATAATTATAATAATAGCTAGTAACTGCCAATCACTTTTATTCATAATTTTTAATCCCCGCGGAATAATGAATTTTATTATTTATATCATACCAAATAACATCTACATTATTAAATGATTTAATAAATGCTTGTCCTGATTCTAAATCCATTAAGAAAAGGGCGGTTGATAGGACATCCGCTAAAGCATTATTAGGGGTAATAACCGTAACCGCATAAAAGTAGTTCGGGGGGAACAAGGTTAAAGGATCAATAATATGGTGATATATTTTACCATCATATTGATAGAAGCGCTCATAACTGCCGCTAGTTACTACACTAATATTATTAGCGTTAATCACTTTAAAAATATTATTACTATTTGGTTTTGGTTCTTTTAGCCCAATTTTATACCGGTTCTTTTGATAATGATTTCCCACCTTAACATTACCGCCCGCGTTAATTAAATATTTATCAATTCCTAAGTTGGTTAAATAATCACCAACTACCTGAGTCGCATAACCTTTAGTAATACTTCCTAAATCTAATTTAATATCGGTCGTTTTTTCCATTAAATAATTCTTATGTAAAATAAGATTATTAATATTGGTACTGCCCGCTTTTTGTAATTCCTCTTTGGTTGGGATACCATCAGCATTATCCCGATAAGTATGCCAGATATCAATTACATTACCAAGGGCAATATTAACTAAACCATTGGTTTGCTTGTAGGCGTCAAGACCATATTGAATAAGATGATAAAGTTCTGGTTCTATTTTTACCTTTTCATTGACTAACGCTACTTCATTAAAATAATAAATATTATTAATATTATCATAAGCCTGATAACTATCAGCCAGTTGATGGTATTGTTGGTATATCCTGTCAACTTCCTGTAAAGCCTCAGTAGCTTTCTTTTTATCATGAGTATATATTTTAACCGATATATAAGTATCTAGATAAAACATATTAGTTTGATGTTCTGTTGACCTTTGATAATAAAATATTATTAACATTATAATACCGATAAAGATTAAAATAAGACCACGTGTTAAATATTGTTGGCGTGTTTTTTTCATTCTTTCACCCCCTAAATTATAACATAAAAAAAGACTTAGTTAATAGTCTTAAGTCTTAAAAATCCTTTTTAATTAAGATAACATCCTCACCAATCTTGGCAATATCACTCCATTTAATTTCCGCTTCTTCCCGAGTGGATAAAATACGGAAAAATTTTTTATTTGGCTCTACAATAATACCAATAATATGCCCGTGTTCATTAATATTAATATCAATAATATTACCTATTTTTTTACCATCGTACATACTAATAATATCTTTATGTTGTAAATCAGATAAACGCATTATCTCACATCCTATTTAATTTTATGCAGATGCCTAAAAAATATATGGGGATATGTAAAGATGATTATTTAATCATTTTTTTAATACTTTTAATCGCATTATTTTCTAGTCTTGATACCTGGGCTTGTGAAATACCTATTTCAGCGGCTATTTCCATTTGGGTTTTACCGATAATAAAGCGTTCTTTTAGGATAAAACGTTCGCGGTCTTTTAACTTTTTTAAGGCTTTATCAATCGAAATTTTTACATCCCAATCCTTAGAATTTTCTTTTTTATCCGGTATTTGATCAGATAAATAAATAGTATCACCCCCATCATTATAGATGGGTTCAAACATACTAATCGGTTCCCGCATAGCTTCTAACGCGGTTAAAACATCAAATAAAGGTAACCCCAGTTTAGTCGCCACTACTTCTAAAGCTGGTTCCTTACCATCCCGATTAGTAAGTTCTTCTTTTAATTTTAAGGCTTTATAAGCAATATCTTTTAAGGAACGCGAAATACGTAAAGTATTATTATCCCTTAGATATCTTCTTACTTCACCTAAAATCATCGGCACCGCATAAGTAGAGAACTTAACATTATGTTGTAAATCAAAATTATCAATGGCTTTTAATAAACCAATACAACCAACTTGAAACAAATCATCCATATTATCGCTACGGTTATTAAAGCGTTTAAGAATACTTAACACTAATTTTAAGTTGCCTTCCACTAATTCATTCCGCGCTGAAACATCATTGTTTTGCATTTTTTTAAATAATATGATCATCTCTTCACTAGTTAAAACCTTTATATCCGCTGTATTCACGCCACTAATTTCCACTTTATGACGTGCCAAACAAAAAACCTCCTCTTCTACTCACATTCTGAACAGAAAAGGGGGAATTTATGCACTATTATAAATTTACTAGGGTTTTTAATTTCTTAATTATTTTCTTTTCGATACGGGAGATATAACTCTGGGAGATACCTAATTTACGCGCTACATCTTTTTGAGTCTGTTCCACTTGTTCATTTAAACCATATCTTAAAATCATTATTTCACGATCACGATAATCTAGTTTATTAATCTCATGCATTAAAATACTCTTTTCTAATTTATCTTCTAAATCTCTAGTGACAATATCACTTTCGGTCCCTAAAACATCCTCTAGGCGTAATTCATTACCATCATGATCATAAGTTAGGGAATCTTCAAAACTAACCTCACTACGCACCCGTTTATTTTTACGTAAAAACATTAAAATCTCATTATCCACACAACGACTCGCATAAGTGGCTAATTTAATATTTTTATCTAAATTAAAAGTGTTAATGCCTTTAATTAAACCAATGGTTCCAATACTTACTAAATCTTCTAAATCAATCCCCGTGTTTTCATACTTTTTAGCGAGAAAAACAACAAGTCGCAAATTATGTTCAATTAACTTATCACGGGCATCACCATCACCTTGTTTAGTTAACTTTAATAACCGGCGCTCTTCATAACGCGTTAGAGGTTCCGGTAGGCGATCAGTACTTCCTAAGTAAAAAATACTGCTTTTTTCCCATAAAAAGGCCTTTAACTTAACTAATAGAGTTTTTAATTTGGTTATAAACATTTTATCCCTCCCATAATTTACTATGTAAAAGGCAATTCACACCTTCTATTTTTATTTTTTCTTTACTGATACCAACTAAAACCTGGCGCCTTTCACCAACCCCAATAATATGAATCTTATCGGGGGCGACACATTTTAAGAGCCCGCAACTGTTAATTGATTCATAAGGAACCATGATAACTTCAGAGGCATTATAATCAGCCTTTAACTCTTCCGGATTAACTAAAATGATGGGTCTTTGTTGGTAAGGGTCATATAGTTTATTCCCAGTATCTAAAAAACCATTTAGTTTTTTAACCGTCCCATCTTTAAAATATAAATCCACTTGGTAACAATTCGCGTAATGATTTTTTAAAGCGATTCCCTGTTTAATATAAATATATACAACTAATGGTGATAATATGATTAAGACAATAAAATTAATGGATAAGCCCTGATGAAAAAAGATAAGACCTTCTTGGCGATAGCTAAACTCAATATTTAAAAAATATAAAAAGCCTCCTAAAATCATACTAGTTGAATATAAAAACAATAAATTGCGCATCACATAACGAATGTTTTTATAACCAAAAGTAATAATAACCATCACTAAACTAATGATTAATTTATAAATAAATAACAGTATATTACTAAGGGGAATAAATAGTAAAAAGATACTAAGGGCACCGAGAAAAGC
>JAQVDA010000013.1:0-7585 GCA_028698535.1 Bacilli bacterium | reverse complement strand
CGCATATCCGCGTATCTTAATTCCATATGATCAAAAACAAAAACAACATGATCATATTTACCTAACGGCTCCTCTTTTTTGGTAACAAATAGTTTCCCTTCCATTCTTAAATGACACACTAAATCATAGTTATTTAAATTAAAAATTAACCACTTACCACGGCGCTTAATATCAAGGATGGTTTCCCCCTTAATCTGTTTAATAAAAGTATCAATAGATGGTTCTTGAATAATTTTGTCTAAGTAGATACGAACATCTCTAATTTTTTGATTTAAAATCTGTCTCTTTAAGGTTTCTTTAATTGTTTCTACTTCTGGTAATTCCGGCACCCTATCACTCCTTGTAAGCATTAACATGAACAGTTATATATTTAATTGCCGCCATTTTATATAAAAGGTTGGTTTTGACCTTACGGGTAATCGCATGACTTTCGAGGAAAGATATATCACAATCTATACTAAGATCAATAACGGCTTTATAATAAGAACCGTACTTTAAAAGATTGATTTGATCAATGTTTTTAATTTTCTTACTACTTTTTCTTATAATCTTCTTTATCTGATTAAGTAATTCTAAATCATCAACCCCTTCCCCAATAACACTAGTGACATTTTCTTTTAAGATATCAACAGCCACCTTAATAATAAGGATAGAAACAATCACACTACCGACTTTATCAGAATATACAAAGACATTACTAATACTGCTTAGTTTAGAGCCAAGAAACGATAATAACACCACGACGGAAGATAAAACATCCATCCTACTTTCGGTACCTGAGGCAATGAGAATATTATTATTATATTTTCGCCCTTGATTAATAATATAACGCGACAGTAGATATTTTACTACAATTGTAAAGATGATAACAACGATGATAATACCATTTGGAATATAATGTGGTTGATAAATGTTATCAATAAAGAGGGTGACCCCTAAAAAAAAGATAACAATACCAATAATAATACCCGTAACATATTCCATTCGGCCATGGCCATAGGGATGATTATTATCAGCCGGTTTATGAGCCAGTTTATTACCAATTAGACCCACAATATCGGTTATTAGATCACTAAGGGAATGAAAACCATCAGTAATTAACGCTTGGGAATAATAAATAACCCCAAAAATAATCTTAGTAAAACTAAGGAAAACATTAACTATAACACTTATTATTAAGGTTTTAAATACTTTATTCATCAGTATCTACTCCATATCATACCAGTTGGTTCCAAAGCTAATATCAACCTTTAATGGTACATCTATCTTATATGCATTTTCCATTCTGTCAGTGACAATATCTGTGACAACTTCTTTTTCATCCTTTAAAACATCAAAAACTAATTCATCATGAACTTGAATAATTAGTTTGCTTTGTAAATTTAAACGTTTAAATTCTTGATAGATATCAATCATCGCCTTTTTAATTATATCCGCATTGCTTCCTTGGATAGGAGTATTTAAAGCAATTCTTTCGCCTTGAGCTCTAATCATATAATTAGGGTGTTTTAATTCCTCTATTTTTCTTTTACGATTCATAATGGTGGTCACATATCCCTTATCATAAGCTTCCTTAATAATATTATCCATATAAAGTTTGACATCTGGAAAAGTTTGTAAGTACTTATCAATAAAAAGTTTGGCTTCTTTAATATTAATATCTAGGTTTTCCGATAGACCATAACTACTAATACCATAAACAATCCCAAAGTTAACGGCCTTAGCCTGACGACGCATTTCCAAAGTAACATCTTCCTTTTTAACATTAAAGATATCCATCGCGGTTTGGGTATGAATATCCATTCCGCGATTAAAAGCCATAAGTAAATTCTTCGCTTTGGAAATATGGGCTAGAAGACGTAATTCAATTTGTGAATAATCAGCCGACATTATTAAAGCATTAGGGCTTGGGACAAAGGCCTTTCTAATGATACGCCCTTCTTCTTGACGAATCGGAATATTTTGTAAATTAGGTTCGATTGATGATAATCGACCAGTACGCGTTAAGGTTTGTTTAAAAATGGTATGAATTTTATGATCATTTAATAAATTGTTTTTTAAGCCTTCAATATAACCAGTATAGATTTTCATTAAGGTTCGATATTGTAATATTTTCGGAATTAAAGGGTGGTGATCTTTTAATTTTAACAACACCTCTTTATTAGTGGAGTAACCAGTTTTAGTTTTACGACCATAAGGTAACTTTAAGTGCGTAAATAAAACGTCACCTAATTGTTTCGGGGAAGATATATTAAATTGGGTACCGGCTAGATTATATATTTCACTAGTGATGGCGTTTAAGTTAGCCTTTATTTTTTCACCAATAGCCTCTAATACTTGGCTATCTAAGTTAATACCGGTATATTCCATATCGGCTAAAACAGACACTAAGGGCATTTCAATATCAGTAAAAAGATTAAAAACATCATCTGTTTCTAGTTCTTTAATAAATTGTTGGTGGGTCTCATAGATAAACTTAGCTTTCCAAATACAAATATGGGCGATCTGTTCTTCCGGGAGATCCTTAAATTTATTATCCTTACCATATGTTAAATCATAAAAAGGGAGTTGATAACCATGCTGATTTGCTAGATAACTAATATCATCTTGTAGATTATAATTAAGTAAATAAGCGGCAATCATTAAATCAAAGTTAACTTGACTAATATTTATATCATGCCATTTTAAACTAACGATTATTTTTTTTAAGTCATAAGTATATTTACTGATATTAGTTAAAAATGCCGGTTGTTGTTGTAAAATGGATAAGGGTAAATAAAAACTATCCTCATCATTATAAACACCCATACCTAAAATAGAAGCCGTATGGTAATTACTGCCTAATATTTCTAAGTAAATAGCACAAGGCTTAGTAATTTTTATCTCATTTAAATTACGAATGATTTTAACTGGTTGGTTAGTAGTTAAATTATGGTTATGAAAATTTAGTTTTTTTAATAAAGAATAAAACTCTAACCTTTCATAAAGTTGACTTAATTTAAGATTATTAGGACCACCATATTTTAAATCATCTAAGATAATATTAACGGGAACATCTTTATAAATAGTGGCGAGTGTTTTACTCATAAAAGCATTATCGCGATCTATTAATAATCTTTCTTTTACTTTCCCTTTGATATGGTCAATATTGGCATATATACTTTCAATACTACCATGTTCTTTTAATAATGATAACGCCGTTTTAATGCCTACTCCTTTGACCCCAGGAATATTATCCGACGGATCACCTTGTAACCCTTTTAAATCAATTATCTTAAGTGGAGCTAACCCATATTCAGCTTTGAAGGTAGCTTCATCATATAAAATATAATCTTGTTGTTTTAATAATTTAACCTTAATATCATCACTTATTAGTTGTAATAAATCTTTATCACTACTAATAATTAATCCTTGATAGTTATTATCCTCATCAATCATTTTAGCAACCGTACCAATAATATCATCAGCTTCATAATTATCTGCCTCTAGATATTTAATACCCATAGAGGAAAGCATTTCCTTGGCTACTGGAAATTGTTCTCTTAATTCATCAGGCATCTCAATACGACCTTCTTTATAACCGGTGAAAGTAACATGGCGGAAAGTCTTGCCCTTATCAAAAGCCACCACTATATAAGTAGGATTTTCTTCGGTAATAATTTTATTAAGCGTATTAGCAAAACCTAATAAGGCATTAGTGGGAAAACCTTGGGAATTACGCATCATATTACCGCTATAAGCCGTCGCATAATAACTACGAAATAAAATATTATTACCATCAATTAAAATTATTTTCTTCACTCTATCACCATTTTTATTATAGCACGAATTAAGTTAGATTAATAAAATGAATACTAAGATAATTGATTAATAGTTAATTAAAACTTTTAAAACAAACTTAATTGGCTAGAGACGGGAAGGTTATCTAAAACACCCATCGCTTTTAATCGTTCAATTAAGGTTGATGATAGTCTAGTTCTTTGTTGTAAATCCTCAATACTAATAAAATCTCTTTTCTTACGCTCCAAGACAATGTTACCGGCCACTATCTCCCCTAACCCCTCAACAGCCCGAAAAGGCGGAATTAAAGTTTTTTGATCATCATCAATAATAAAGTTTTTAGCCTCGGAGCGGTATAAATCAATATTTCCAAATTTATAACCGCGCGCCGTCATCTCAAGGGCCACTTGAAGAACCTCTAGTAAAGAAGTTTCTTTAGTAGTGGCATTAAAACCTTTTTCTTCAAGGATTAATACCTTATCCCTAATGGTCTGATAACCCTTCATCATCGCCTCAAGATCAAAATCAAGCCCTTTAATACTAAAGTAAACCATGTAATAATATAAAGGATGATAGACTTTAAACCAAGCGACTCTAAGCCCCATCATTACATACGCAGTCGCATGTGATTTAGGGAATAGATATTGAATCCGGCGACATGACTCAATATACCAATCAGGCACCTTAGCCTCAATTAAAATCTTACTTAGTTTTGCCCATCCTTCTGCATCATAAACCGTTTTACCTTTACGAACAAATTCCATTATTTTAAAGGCATCGGCATTTTTTACACCTTGTGAAGTTAAATAATTCATAATATCTTCCCGACAACCAATAACTTCTTTTATGGTACATAATCCATCTTTAATTAAATCCTGGGCATTCCCTAACCAAACACCGGTACCGTGTGATAGACCAGATATTTTAAGTAAATCACCAACGGTTTTTGGTTGCACATCTTCTAACATTTTTATAACAAACTTAGTGCCAAACTCAGGAAGACCTAAGGTCCCAGTAACACAAAAGATTTGCTCAGATGTTACTCCTAGGGCATCTGGTTTAGAAAATAAGCTTAGTACTTTTTCATCATTAAAAGGAATTGACATAATATCAATACCGCTTATATCCTGTAACATTTTAAGCATAGTTGGGTCATCTTTACCTAAGATATCTAATTTTAAAACATTATTTTCAAGGGCATGAAAATCAAAATGGGTTGTATACCACTTAGACGTTCTATCATCAGCGGGATATTGATATGGGGTAAATTCAAAAATATCCGTGTAATCAGGGATGACAATAATACCACCTGGATGTTGCCCAGTTGTTCTTTTAACACCAACACAGCCTAAAGCTAGTCGTTCAATATGGGCGGGACGATAATATATATCTTTAGCTTCCATATAACCCTTGACAAATCCATAAGCTGTTTTACGCGCTACAGTACCAATAGTACCAGCCCTAAAAACATTATTCTCCCCAAATAATTCCTTCGTATAATCATGAGCCTTAGTTTGATAATCACTAGAGAAATTAAGATCAATATCCGGGACTTTATTCCCATCTAATCCTAAGAACGCTTCAAAGGGCATATCGTTACCTTCTTTAGTCATAAGTTGACCACAAGTACATTTTTTAGCTGGTAAATCATAACCACTGGAGTATTTAGCGTTTAATGGTTCGTCGCCGTCAGTAAATATACTAACTTGACACTTACTACATAAATAATGGGGTGACAGCGGATTAACCTCGGTAATTTCAAGCATAGTGGCAACTAAACTAGAGCCCACTGAACCACGACTCCCAACCATATAACCATCGATGACCGATTTATTAACTAACTTTTGGGCAATTAAATAAATAACATCATAACCACCACTAATAATACCCTTTAGTTCCGTCTCTAAACGATCTTTTATAATTTCTGGGAGTGGATCTCCATATATTTCCTTAGCGCGCGTAAAGGTTTTATCCTGAATAATTTTAGCGGCATTAGCCATGGTCGGAACATATAATTCATCTTTAATAACCTGAACTTTTTCAATCATATCCGCCAACTGGTTAGTATTGGTAATAACGATTTGCTCAACTAACTTATTATCAAGGTAAGGGAAAGCCGCCAACATTTCCTCGGTCGTATGAAAATAAGCGGCGGGAATATTAGTGATACTGTTGTTGGCGAGCGGATGAATGCCACCACCAGGCACTTTTTGATTAATAATAATAGAGCGATAAATATTATCTTGTTCATCTAATTGATGGACATCACCGGTTGCGACAACTAGTTTATCATGATTAATCGCTAGGTGAATAATCTTTGTTAAATGGTTTTGGATTTCCTCCATACTACCAAAATCACCCATTTGGACTAAATGATCATATAAACTTAGTGGTTGTACTTCAATATAATCATAAAAATTCATAATCGCGAGTAACTCTTCATCCGATTTACTACGCGCTAATTCAAAGACCTCACCATTATTACAAGCGCTACCAATTAAAAGACCAGTACGATGTTTGGTTATCTCACTACGTAATATCCGGGGGGTCTTATATAAATATTTAGTATTCGCTAAGGAAATTATCTTAAACAGATTTTTTAATCCTTCGTTATTTTGAGTAAGTAAAGTAATATGATAACCAGTGCCAACTTTATGTAAATCGTCTTTGGAAACTAAATTCTTTACTTCATCAAGGGTCTTAATATTTTGTTGCACTAGCTTTTGAATCATTTGGTGAAATATTAAAGCGGTTGCTTTAGCATCATACTCTGCCCGATGATGTTGATTTTCTTGAAAAGGAATATCGTATCTTTTAACTAAGTTTGATAAACCATGACGATGCCAATTGGGATTTAGCACCCGACTTAATTCCAAAGTATCAACTAAGGGATTATGATATGGACCAATATTATGGCGCTGATAAGCCATTTCTAAAAATGAGGCATCAAATTTAGCATTATGAGCCACCATTGGTAAATCTTTAACCCAGGCGTAAAACTCTTTAACGACTTGTTCCTCACTGGCCTCTTCTTTTAACATTTCATCGGTAATACCGGTTATTTTGGTAATAACAGCGGGTAAGGGACGATGCGGATTAATTAATTTAGAAAATTGGTCGATTATCTGGCCATGATGGATTTTAACCGCCCCAATTTCAATAATAGTATCCCCAGAAGCGGCGTTAAAACCAGTTGTTTCAACATCAAAAACAACATAAGTATTATCCGTTAAGTTACTGTGATCAGCCCGTATAACTAACTCAACACTATCATCAATAAGGGTTAATTCAACTCCATAAATAACCTTAAACCCATCATCACCCTTAATTAGCTGGAATGCCTCCGGAAAAGCTTGTACACTATTATGATCAGTGATGGCGACTGCTTTATGCCCATAGGCTTGAGCGCGTTTAATTAAATCTTTAACACTTACCACACTATCCATTTGACTCATGTGGGTATGCGCATGTAATTCAACTCGTTTAGTAGGCATAGTATCTTGTTTTTTAAAGGTTTTGTTAATGATATTAATATCACGAATATTTAACACTAAATCCTGAGCATATAAATCATTTTTGGTATAACCTTTTAGTTTTAGGTTCATACCCACTTTTAATTTTTCTTTTAACGTACGATACTCATTATCATCTCTAGTAAAAATCTTCGCATACATACTATCATCATGATCAGTAACTTTAAGAGTAATAATGGTAAAATTATTTTTCTTGGTCTTAAAATAATCAACCCCAAAAAGATATCCTTCAATAATAACATTATTTTCTTCATGGTGAATATCCTTGATGT
>JAQVDA010000012.1 GCA_028698535.1 Bacilli bacterium | reverse complement strand
CCTAATAGTTCTTGAACAGTTACTAAGTCAGCCCCTTCATTTAACATGTGGGTAGCAAAAGTATGCCTTAGGGTATGCGGACTTATCTTGGTATTAAGAGAAGCCTTTTTCATAAGATTAGTGATGATTAACCGGACCCCGCGATCAGTTAAAGGATGCCCCCGATAATTTAATAATAATATATCGGTTTGGTTATTTTTTAATAAAGCTAAACGTCCATCATGTAAATATTGTTTCAGGATATCTTCACAATAGTCACCATAAGCCACAATTCTTTCTTTTTGACCCTTACCTAAGACTTTAATGGTTTTATTATGGAAATAAATATCATTGATTTTAATATTGACTAACTCTGATACTCTAATACCAGTCGCATATAATAACTCCAGGATTAATAAATCCCTTTGCCCAGTAGGTTGATTTATATTAGGAATGGAAAATAGTTGGGTTAATTCTTCTTCGTATAAAAACTTAGGTAAGCGGTGTTCCGATTTAGGAGAAGAAACTAATAAAAAGGGATTAACAGTAATTTTATTTTCTTGTAATAAGTAGTTATAAAAACTACGTAACGAACTAAGATGACGGGCAATACTGTTTCTTGAATACTTTTTATTATATAAGTCCATTAAAAAGAATCTAATATCTGAATACTGAACCGTAAGCGGACTTATATTTTGAGCCTTAATAAAATTTAAAAAGATTAAAATATCTTTTTGATAATTAACAATGGTGTGAGGAGAATAATTTCTTTGATACTGTAAATAATCTAAATATGATTTAAGAGAGCGATTCATCTTATCACCATCTTTATTTTAACATAAAAAAGGTAAAAGTATTACCTACTTTTACCTTTTGGATTATCTTTGGGGTTTTGAGGAGCATCCATTTCTAAAATCCTTCTTATTTCTTCACGACATTGATCAATACTAGGATTACTAACTGATTTTAATGGGGAAGAAATAACATCATGAATAGTTAGTTGGGTGGGCTCTTTTTGGGGCAATTTATTAGCTTGTAGTAAAGTATATAATCGTCTTATTTCGCTGTATTTAATCCGCGGATGAGGTTGGTCATAAGGGCCTTTTGGTTGAGGTCTGTTATATAATAAGGCATCTAATAGTTGTTCTAAAATATCCAGATAGGGTTCATTATTCCGTTTAGAGATAATAAGCGCGCTCGCTAAAGTTTGTAATTTTTGGTTATGTTGAGCCCGTGGCTTGATAAATACTTTGTTAAGGGTTTGTAAATCAACATTAGGAAAAGTATCACGGATAATATCAAATATGGAAGCTGATTCATATTCATCAGGGTAATAGAGTTTTTTTTCTATAGCTTCTAACATCTTATTAAAATGTTGATAATCATTTTGATATAAAACATCAAGATATCTATTTTCACCCTTGGCACGATAAACTAACACAATCTTTTTGATTCTTTGTCCTGGTTTTATAAATCCTTGTTGTTGTAAATAATTTTGATAAGCATCTTGGCTTACGAAAGTACCAATTTGTGCATCAAGATTTCTAATAGGACCAGCGACAGGTGTTGGTAATATTGTTTCTTCATTTTGTGTTATATAAATAATACTTACATAACCTTTTGTGCCCTTACCGATTAATTTGTTATCCATTTAATATCGCCCCTTTAATTAAATTTTATAAATATTATAATTAAGTTCTGATAAGTTAGTTTTTAAATATTCATTATGCGCATTAATACCTTTTCTTAAAGCTAAATTATCAGCTTGATTAATTAGGTTAATAAATTCTTCTAAATATTCCTCTTTATCATTAAGTATATCCCGAAACGCTCTTTTTAATAAAGCACGGTAATTCTCATCACCATGGCGATAAAAAACCTTATATCTTTCCGGGCCACAACAAGACCTTATTTCAAAGGGGGATGCTATGTCGGTAATGTCTAAGTTAAGATCAGCAACTAATTGATTAACACTTTGATAACGCATCGTTAAGCAATCTATATCGGACATAGTACCTACTTTCACCCGCTTAAAATTATTATCACAATCTAAGTATCCTAATTGATAAATATAATCAAGATAAATAATTTTTTTTTTATTCATTATATAGGCTCCTTAATCACATTGTAAACATTTAAGTTCATTATTTTTTTCCACTATTAATTCGCCACAAGTTGGGCACTTCTTGCCAGTTGGTTTATACCATAGGGCATAATCACACTTTGGATAATTATCACAGCCATAGAAGGTTTTCCCTTTTTTAGTTTGCTTTGTTATCATATTACCATCACATTTTGGACAAGGGCAAATAATTTCTTTGGTCTTTTCTTTAATATATCGGCAAGCAGGGAAACCACTACAGGCGGTAAATTCACCATATTTACCCTTTCTAATTACTAATGGTTTTTGACATAACGGGCAATCAATACCAGCTTGTGGGGGTTCTTCTTTAGGCATCTCTTCAAAGGCTTTATTAACTATCGGCTCAAAACGGGCGTAGAAATTAGCTAATAATTCATACCAGATGATATTGCCATCAGCTATTTTATCTAAATCGGTTTCCATCTGAGCCGTATATTTCACATTGATTAATTCATGAAAAAACGCTTGTAATTTATCGTTAGTTACAATACCCATTTCCGTTGGTTGAAATCTTTTATCAGTAAGACTAACATAACTTCTTTCCTTAATCGTATCAATTATTTTCGCATAGGTAGAAGGACGACCAATCCCTAACTCTTCCATTTCTTTAATTAGTTTAGCTTCCGTATAACGACTAGGTGGTTTAGTAAAATGCTGATTCTTATCAATACTTTCAGCGACGATAACGGATGTATGATATTGATCAAGAGGTGGCAATACTTTATCTTTACTGTCTTCATAATCTTGATAGACCTTTAAATAACCAGCAAATTGTTGTTCTTGACCGGTTGCTTTAAATAAATAGTCATTGTTTTCTAAAATAACACTAGTGTGGGCTACTTGGGCCTCTTTCATTAATGAAGCGAGCGCTCTAGCGTAGATAAGATGATATAATTTATATTCCTCGTTCGTTAAATAAGGTTTTAATGAGTCTGGAGTGCGATTAATACTAGTTGGCCGAATAGCCTCATGAGCATCTTGAACATGGGATTTAGTTTTTAACTTACGGTAAGTACCAACATACTCTTTACCATATTGTTGTTTAATAAAGGCTAGAGTATCTTGCACAAATTCATCTGATAGTCTAGTTGAATCAGTTCGCATATAAGTAATTAAACCAACGGTTTCATCTTTAAGTTCAATACCTTCGTATAGTTTTTGCGCGAGTGACATGGTTTTTTTGGCCCCAAAATTAAGTTTCAAAGAGGCTTCTTGTTGTAGCGTACTAGTAATAAAAGGCATTCTCGCTTGCTTCTTTTTGACCTTTTTATCAATACTGACAATCTTAAAAGCATGTGATAATTTATTTTTAATTTCGTCTGCTTCTAATTCATTATTAATCTTTATTTTTTTATTTTTATACTTTTCTAATTCAGCGGTAAATTGCGGAAAGTTAGCCGTGATAGTCCAATATTCCTCACTAGTAAACGCTTCTATTTCTCTTTCTCGGTCAACAATTAATTTTAATACTACCGATTGGACGCGTCCCGCACTACGACCCCCCGTTTTACTTTGCATTAATTTACTTAACCGAAAACCAATAATACGATCTAAAATACGACGGGCTTCTTGTGATTTAACTAAATTATCATCTATTGGGCGCGTATTATTAAAAGCTTCTATTATTTTGTCTTTGGTTATTTCGTTAAAGGTGACTCGCTCATATTGATGGTCCGCTAAGGATAAAGCATCCTTTAAGTGCCAGCTAATGGCTTCACCCTCACGATCTGGGTCAGTCGCTAGAAAAACCTTGGTCACTTTTGATACGGCTTTCTTTAAATCCGCAATTACTTTTTTCTTACCTTTAATCGGGATGTAATTAGGTTTAAAGTTATCTTCAAGATTAACCCCTAAACCAAACTTACCAGTAGTTGCTAAATCTCTAATATGACCCATACTAGAAATTACTTGATAGTTTTTACCTAAGTATTTACCAATTGTTTTTGATTTACTAGGTGATTCAACAATAACAATATTAGACATTATTAGTTCACTTCCTTTGTTTAGATATTTATACACTTTTCATTTTAAACTGTCAACTAATACCTATATATATTCATTCACTAAATTAATAATTAATCCTTTTTTAATACTTCCTGTACCGGTTTATAACTTAAACGGTGTTCTTTAATTACTCCATATTCTTTTAAAAGGCGTAAATTTTCTTTGGTGGGATAACCTTTATGTTTTTTAAAATTATATTGCGGATATTGTTGATCTAACTCTATCATTAAGCGATCTCTGGTTACTTTCGCAATAACTGATGCCGCCGCGATAGAAATACTTTTACTATCACCTTTAATGATGGCTTCGGAGGGAATCGTTAAATCTAGTTTCATCGCGTCAATTAAAACATAATCAACTTGACACTTAGTGTTATCTAAAGCCATGCGCATAGCCTTTTTAGTCGCTTCATAAATATTAATCTTATCAATAGTCGCTGCCTCAACAATACCAATACCAACACCTATTGCCCTCTCTATAATAATATCATAAAATAAGTCCCTTTTTTTAGCGGATAACTTTTTTGAATCAGTTAAACCATTACAGGTAAAATCTGTTGGTAAAACAACACAAGCGGCTACCACGGGTCCTACAATCGGTCCCCGCCCACTCTCATCAATACCCCCAATATATTTAAATCCCTGTTGATATAGTTCTTTTTCATATTCATACAAATCGATCAAGAGTTACACCACCAAAACAATTATTTTTAAAATCCTGAAGAATAACTTTATAGACTTGGTCATAATCAACATTACCACCTTGAGTTAATAAACCACGTCTTTGACCAATAGCTGTCATAGTAGCCTCAATATCATCTTGATTAATTATCTCTAAGTCATAACGCTTTTTTAAACGCTCTGGATAATATTTGTTTAAGAACTTTAATAAGTAAATACCAACCTGATCTTCGGGTATCAGTTCCTCTTTAATCGCCCCCGTTATAGCTAAATTAAAAGCTACGGTTTCATTTTCTAACTTAGGCCATAATAACCCTGGCGAATCTAATAATTCTAGGTGGTCACTGATTCTAATCCAGTTCAAGTGTTTAGTCATTCCTGGTTTACTACCAACTCGGGTGGCTCTTTTACCAACTAATTGATTAATTAAGGTCGATTTGCCAACATTAGGAATACCAACCACTAAAACCCGGTGTTTACGTTTTAGTAACCCCTTCTCTTTTCTTTTTAAAATAGTATTAGTCATAACTTGATTAGTTAGTTTAATTAAATCTTTAACGGCTTGTTGATTAGTTAAATTTAAACCAATAACTAAGTGCCCCTGTTGTTTATAATATTTAAGCCATTTATCAGTTTCCACCTTGTCACACAAGTCATATTTAGATATAATTAAAATTTTTGGTTTCCCTTTTAACCAATCATCAAGATCTTTTATTTTAGAAGCATCAGGTATTCTGGCGTCAATGACTTCAAATATTAAATCAATTAATTTTAAATTCATCGTAATATTTCTTTTCGCTTTAGCCATATGACCTGGATACCAATTAATATTCATCTTAATCTCCTTTACTTAGCCTTTCAATTTGTCCCAAGCGCGGAAAAGGATAAATAATATAGTTTGTTTTACCGATGATATCTTCTCTTTTAATTAACCCGATTGTACGACTATCAATAGTATTATTACGATTATCACCAACGACAAAATAATAATTATCGGGGATATAATCATTATCTAAAGCATAATCATCAGTAGTACCCTTAAGATAAACCGGCTCTTTAACATAGATATTGTTAATATATAATTTATTATCTAAATAGGCCACTTTCTCACCAGGTAACCCAATTACTCTTTTAACAAGCGGTGTTGAAGCAGCATATTTAATAACTACAATATCAAAACGGTTAATATCATAAAAACGATAACTGATTTTATTAAGCAAAATTATATCACCATTATTTAAATTTGGTTGCATAGAATTACCAACTACCTGGGCAGGGGTAATGATAAAACTACGTAAAAGGATTACTACTATAATGATTAAAAAATACGAGAATAGTTCCTTAAATATTTTCATGATAGCTCCTTGAAAAAATAAGGCTAGGCCTTATTTCTTTCTTTAATACGATATTGACCAACTATTTTTTGTAAGAAATTAAGCTTAGCCCGTCTAACACGGCCCTTTTTAGTAACCGTTATTTTAGCAATGTTTGGAGAATGAAGTTGAAATGTTTTTTCCACACCAATCCCATAAGATATCTTACGAACCGTAAAAGTTTCACTAATACCAGTTCCTTTACGACCTACCACAATACCATCATAAGTTTGAATTCTTTCTCTTTTTCCTTCCGTAATCTTAAGGTCAACTTTAACGGTATCCCCAACTCTAAACTCAGGAATGTGCGGATTTATTTGTTGTTTTGTTATTTTATCAATAATATTCATCGATATCACTCCCATCAATTAATAATATTATATATAAAAATTATTTTTTTATAACACCTACGATATTATCATATTTATATAATTTCCGCAAGAATTTTATTTAGTGCGCCTTGACGTGTTCGTTTTCACATCAATAATATTTAAACTTAGTTGCCTTAATTCCCGCTTTAATAATTCAATAATATGATCTCTTTTTTTAATCTCTTTATCCTTAGCGTTTAATAATTCCTGACAATCTTTTAACCTTTGTTGACAACGCCTTTCTAATTCGCTCTTACGTTCTCCCTTTTTAACTAGTAACTGAATAATTAAGATGGGAGAGACAATAATTAAAGTGCGCACTTTAATCACATCATCACTTATTTTTTGTTTTGGCTCAATTAAATAACCATCAAAATCAATTAGTTTACTAACATTAAATGGTTGATCAGTTTTTCTTTTAATTAACCGATAACGGGGTGGTGCCTCCATCCATTTTTTAAGATTCTTTTTTTTCATAACCTACTCCTTTAATAAATCAGGTCTTTTTTCCTTAGTGATTCTTATTCTTTCTTCCTGACGCCATTTTTTAATAGCTTGATGATTACCACTTAGTAATACCACGGGGACTTCTAAACCTCTGAATATGCGTGGTTTCGTATAATTAGGATAATCTAGTAAACTATCATTAAAAGATTCGTGGACTAAAGATTCCTTATTTATAACCCCATTAATTAATCTTGCCACCGCATCAATAATTAACATACTAGGTAATTCACCACCAGTAACAATAAAATCCCCAATACTAATTTCTAAATCAACGAGGGTTTTAATTCGCTCATCAAAGCCTTCATAGTGGCCACAGATAATAATTAAATGTTGTTCTTGGCTTAAGGTAACGGCTGTGTTTTGATGAAATGGTTGACCAGTGGGACTCATTAGGATAACTTTACTATCATCACTTTTTAAAGCTTCCACAGCTCTAAATATTGGTTCACACATTAAAACCATACCGGAACCACCACCAAAAGGATAATCATCTACTTTACGGTGTGGATCTAATGAATAGTCCCTAATATTATGAATATTAATCATTACTTTGTTACTATTAAGGGCTCTCTTAATAATAGATTCAGAAAGAAAGTTAGTAAACATAGATGGGAATAAAGTTAAAATATCAATTTTCATTCTATCAATCCTTTAATGGTTTTAATTTCTATTATCTTTTTAGTTAAATCAAGCCTAACAATAAAGTCTTGATGATAAGGCATTAAAACCTTTTTTTGATCATGAGTTACTATTTCTATAATTGGATTTCCGGGAATACTTCTTATGGCCTCTATTATACCAAGATATTGATTATTTGCATATACCTTTAAACCAATTAAATCACTATCTAAATATTGACCCTTCGGTAAACATAAATCCGTTCTTTTTATATAAACGGCTTGATTTTTATAATTAATTACTTGATTAATATCTTCTTCATTTAAAAAGGTAACTAGATGTTCATTATTATGGGGTCGATAACGGATAATTTCCTTAGTCTCTTTAGAATCACCAACATATATTTTCGCACCTGGCTTTAATACCGCTTTAATAAACTTAAAATCACTTAAAATTTTTAGTTCCCCTTTAATACCATGGGTATTAGTAATTTTACCAATTAAAATATAAGTCATTTTAACTCCTTTTATTTAATTCATAAAGAATGATACTGGCTGCTACTCCCACATTTAAACTTTCACATTTGGCACTCATATCAATATAAATAATATCATCACATAAGGCTAGGGTTTCATCACTTACCCCACTACCTTCATTACCTACCACCAAGGCATAATTATCTTTAAGATTAAGGTTTCTAATATCTTCACCATGAGTAACTTTAGTCCCAATAACAGAAATACCCTTTTGTTTTAAAATAGGAATTACATTTAATAAATCTTGACGAATAATATTAAGATGAAAAAGCATTCCTTGGGTAGCTCTTACTACTTTGGGGTTATAACAGTCAACCGTATTAGCCCCTAGAACAATGGTATCAATATTAAAGGCTACCGCACTTCTAATAATAACACCTAAGTTAATCGGGTCTTGGATGCCATCTAATAATAAGTACTTACTCCCAATTAATTCTTCCTCATCTTTAATCGCACAGACAGCCATAACATCCGGGGGCGATGTAAGATTAGATATTTTCTTGATAATATCTTTTGTTACATAGATGGGATTTAATTGGGTTGGAAAGATAACATCTTGTTCTAAAATAAGATCAAGAACCCGATTACACTTACAGGCCTCAAGAACGCCATGCATCCCTTCCACTAAAAACTGTTTTTGTTGATGACGATATCTTTTTTGATTTAATTTCCACCAATGTTTTACTTTGGCATTATCTAAACTAGTAATTAGCATTTAATCATCCTATCTATTTATGATAAATCTTTTAATTTTTTTCTTAATATTTTATAATCCGGTTGATATTGACTAACTAAATCCCAAAAAGCAACTGAATGATTGGGATGGATAAAATGACATAGTTCATGGATAATAACATAATCAATTAATTTGATGTCTCTTTTAATTAACTCTAAATTTAAAGTAATATTTTTATCTTTACGATTACAGACGCCCCAGCGAGTAGTCATTTTCCTAATTCTAAGCTTAGGTTTAGTAAAATTACTCGGAAAAGATAATAATAAATGTTCTAAGCGTTCATTAAAGATTATAAGTGCTTGTTTTTGATACCATTTATTAATCTTGGCATTATCATTAATTAATATTTTATTATCAGTGATAGTAATATCTTTTAACTTAGGAATAATAACAACATCATATCGGGTGCCTAAATAATAAAAATCTTGTTGTCTTTGTTGACGCATGTTTTGTTTTATCAACATCCGTTTAATACTTAATGAATTATTAGTTAACAATTGCTTGACATCTTGTTTAGTCATTAAGTAATTAGTATAAACATAAATTTTTAAATCATCTTTTACCCGAATATAGGTGTTTTTATTATATTTACGGTTAATAATCACCGGGTATAAGGTATCATCAATTTTTAAATGCATATCAGCCATCTTTATCACACCGATTATCTTATTGTTTAATACTTAATAGATGTTTAGTAAAATTCCGGTAGGCCGTCTCTTCAATGTTTTTATTAATATTTTTATATTTATAATCGGGATACTTGTTTTTTAATATGGTTTTAACTAAATATTTAGTAAAATGCGGATTTCTAATTAGTAATGGCCCCGTAATATAAGTCCCATAAAAATTATGGTATCTAAAACCCTCGGTTTTACTATTTGGGTAAGAACCGACCCCCATAATAACGGTAAATAAAGGATGGGGATTATCCCTTAAGATAGACGCTTGATTTTGAAAACCAATTAGGGGTTTCTTAACTAAGGGCGTTTCAAAGTAAACTTCATCAACAATCCGAAAATCAACATCTTTCGCATAATAATCAAAAATACTTAAGGCTTTATGTTTTTTATGATTAAGATCAATAATATATTGACCAAATATTTCATGAGCATTACCAGTCGCGAGAATAAATTTATTCTCATCAATAAACCGCTTTATATCTTTTTGATAACGTTTTAAATCCTTTAAGACTAATAAACGGTTATTTTCAGAACCAGCCCCAATATAAACAAAATCATAAGTAGCAAAATCCATGGTATCGTTTAACGATAAAAATTTAATCGTTACTTTAACGCCTTGTTCTTCTAAATACTTCTTTAAGGCTTTAACATTACCACTTTCACCGTATAAATTCATTAAGTCGTAGTATAAATGAGCAATAACTATTTTCATAAAGTCACCTCTTTTACCTCAGTTGCAAATTGTCTTACAATATCAAAATTTAAAGCCGCATAAATTGGTCCCTTGGTTTTTTTCCTTATGATTTTAATGGCTTGATCAAGCGTCTGACAAATAATAATATCATCGGTATTAATACCCGCATAAATTAATCTAGTCGCAACATCATATGCAAATTTACCAACACAAACTATTTTATCAATATTACTGTCCTTTAAAACCTCAAAGTCCGCATCCCATAACCAACCTAAATCGCTCCAGGTATATCGCGAACAAACCCGATTAAAGCCCATCACCACGGTTTTCTTTTCTCTATGACGCTTTATATATAATAATGATTGATCGTAACTATTAGGGGTTTCATTCTTACAAGATAAAACGGTACAAGGACGATTATCCAGTTTTAATTTCTCAAAGCGAATAATAGAAAAAGATAAATTCTTTAAACTCGCAATTACATCTTCTGGTTTTAAACCAATTAATTGGCTTAAGGTAAAAGCCGCCATGGTATTATAGATATGAAATAAAATATCATTTTGCATTGGTAACTTAATTTGATCATTAATATAAAAATGCTTATAACGGTAATTAATTTTAGTCGCCTCATAATCAATTTTAGGCCTTTTAAAATCGCCATTAGGGCAAAGGTAATCACCGGTATTACTATAATGAAAGTATTTAAATTCTAGACGGGCGTGACATTTGGGACAATAAGCAATATCTAAATTAGTAACTCGCGCTTTAACATAAGAAGCTTCGTTTTTACTAACACCATAGTAAGTAATTTTACCTTTGTGATTTAGAGTTAACTTATTAATCAGCGGGTCATCACCATTAACGATTAAATGCATATTATCATTTAAGGCTTGTTTCATCGCCGTCATGACAACATCCAAATGACCATTACGGGGCGCTTGATCGCGGGTGATATTTCCGATAATTAAATAATCGGGTTGCAGATGTTTAAACACTTCTTTAGTATGTCGCTCATCAACTTCTAAAACTAAGGCATCTTTTACCACCTGACCTTTTAAATTACAACTATCAATTAGTAAAGTAATAACACCATTATCAGTATTGGTACCTGAGGAATTAAAACCCACCGTATAGCCATTTTGACTTAACATATTAGTAATAATGGTAGCCGTTGATGTTTTCCCGTTAGTAGCGGTCACCGCCACGATTAATTTAGGACGAATCAAGACCTCTAAGATATCGGGACATATTTTTTTGGCTAAAGCACCAGGATAAGCACTACCACCATCTCTTCTTTTTAATACTTGTTTAGCTATTTTACCTAGGATAATAGCTATTACCTTCCGCATATTTACACCTCAAAATAATTATAACATGAATTTTGCTTTTTTTAACTAGTTTTGTCGGATGTTTTATATGAAATAATCTTATATGTTATAGTGAAAAGCAAAAGGAGAAAAAAATGAAAGTAGAAATGGAATATACAAAAGAAACACTAATAATTAACTTAAGTGGTATTTTAGATGAGACAACATTAACTGATTTAAAAAGAAAAGTTTTTACTATTATTGATGAGTATAAGATTGAAAACATCATCTTAAACGGTAAAAACTTAACCTTAATTAACCAACCGCTTTTAACGGCTTTTTTAGAAAGTTACCAGGATAAGTATGATGGTAAACTCATTATTAAAACATAAGCTTAGAAACGGCCGCCACCGCCACCACCACCAAAGCCACCACCACCAGCTGATGCGCCACCACCAAAACCCGATTCAGAAGTAGCGCTTGATCTAACGACCGAAGAGATGGTGTGATTAATATTATTAATAATAGAAGTAGTAGTTAATTCATGACTTAAGTGCAAGAAAGTATAATTAGATAAAACAGCAGGACTAATATCCTGGGTTTGTAATTTTATTCGCATCGCTTTTTCTAACTTAGTCGCTACCCCTAAAACAGTCGCATAGACTAAATATTTTTCCCATAACATAATATCGGGTAGTTCTTTTTCATCTAGACGACCAAAGTGAAGTAAAAAGCGCTTAAATGCTTGCCATTTATAATAATGATCATGACCTTTTTTCGTTCTTTTAGTAAAAGTAGTAATATACATTAAACTTAAAACACCAATCATAATAATGGAAAATATCCACGCGGGATTAATATAAAAATTTAAGTTTAAAAAAACTAACGGAATTAAACCAAGCATAATATATAATACCATTTTAGTTTTAACACTAGTATAATCTTCAAAGAAGTTTTCTTGTTGGGCAGCGTTATTTACTAAATCTTGCCATGATTGATATTTTTGATTAAAAGAATGGGCTTGTTTAGACGCTTGTTTAATCCCCTTTAAAGTTACCTCTTT
>JAQVDA010000011.1 GCA_028698535.1 Bacilli bacterium | reverse complement strand
AATATAAAGCCTTATATAGAAAATATAGGCCTTCATCTTTTAAAGAGGTTGTTGGCCAAAATATAATAACCAAAACGTTAGGTAATGCCGTTATGAATAATAAAATATCTCATGCGTATATATTTAACGGGCCGCGAGGCACAGGGAAAACAAGTGTGGCTAAGATTTTAGCACATTTAATAAATTGCAAAGAGCGCAAGGGGGCTACGGCCTGTGGGAAGTGTGATTTTTGTGTTGAATATAATAAAAACGAGATAATTGATATTGTAGAGATGGACGCAGCATCTAATAACGGTGTTGATGAGATTAGAGAAATAAAAACCAAAGTAAATATCGTTCCTGGGAAGGGAAAATTTAAAGTTTATATTATTGATGAGGTTCATATGTTATCAGCTGGGGCTTTTAATGCTTTATTAAAAACCTTAGAAGAACCGCCCCCCCATGTAATTTTTATTTTAGCGACCACCGAAATTCATAAAGTACCATCAACGGTTATTTCTAGATGCCAACGTTTTGATTTTAAAAGGGTAAGTGTTGAGAGTATAAAATCAAAACTAAAACATATTGCTGAGGTTGAAAAAATTAACATAGCGGACCAGGCGTTAACAGAAATAGCGAGGTTTTCGGATGGCGGTGTGAGGGACGCAATAAGTACATTAGATTTACTGATATCGTATAAGAATAAAAAGATTACTAAGGAAGATGTGTACGAAGTTATTGGCACTGTATCGCGCGATACCTTATTAGACCTTATTACCAAAGTAATAAAGAAAGATTTAGAAGGTTTGTTATGTTGTTTTCAACAAATTGCTAATGATGGAAAGGATTTTGCCCGTGTGGGAATGGATCTAATGAATTTTACTAAAAACTCATTAATATACAGTCGTGTTCCGCATTTTTTTTGTGAACAAGGTGATAATACCGTTTATTACAAAACCAAAACAGAAGACGAACAAACTCTTTTGTTAGCATTAAGCGAACGTTTTAACGGCTTTATCAACCGAAATCAGATGGGAAACGCTAAGGATTTGCTAGAAATTGAATTGATTAGCTTTATTTATTCTAAAACTGAATTACAATCTTCTCCTTTACCACTAAGCTCTGCGGTGGCGGAGGGCAAAAATTCTAATCCAAAAAGCGACTCTTACTATTTGGAAAAAATGAAAGAGGTGAGAATAAATAACGCTTTAGCATTGGCTAATAAGGAGAAGCTTAATTTAATAAAACAAAAGTGGCCACCAAGTCTTACTGGGGCTGGGGCAGACCAATATAGGACCGTTGTCGGATTAATAAGAGATGCTTCTATATATGTGGCAGGTGGTCAATATCTTTTGTTGGCTTTTAAATATCAATCAGCCGTTGACCGCTTTAATGATAATATTAAGCAAATTGAAGAGTTGTTAGAAACGGTTTTTAATGAAAAATATAATGTTGTAGCCGTTAGTGAAAATGAATGGTCAAAAATAAAAAAGGAATATTTAAAAACAATAAAAAGTGGCGGTAGTTATCAAGTTGTTGAAGAGCCTTGTTTAGAAGATTTTGATGATCCGCAACACCCTGAAACGGTTAAGTTAGCCCTTAATGTTTTGGGGGGGGATTTAGTAGAAATAAAATAGGAGGAAATATAAATATGAATATACAGAATATGCTAAAACAAGCAAAAAAAATACAAGCGGATCTTGAAAAGAAAAAAACCGAAATTGATCAAACCATATTTAAAGCAAAATACTCATATGTTGAAGTAGAAGCTAACGGTAAAAAAGAAATATTGCGGATAAAAATAGATGAAGCTTTTGAAATGGAAAAAGAGGACCGAGAAATGCTTGCTGATATGATAATGGTAGCGGTTAACAATGTATTATCGCAAATTGATAAGGAAATTAATAATAAAATAGGTAAACTTGGCGGGTCCGTACCAGGGTTATTTTAAGGAGGAGTAGTTTTGTATCCAGAAAGTTTAAATAATTTAATTGAGTCATTTAAAAAGTTGCCAGGAATAGGTCAAAAAACGGCTGAAAGGTTAGCTTTTGCAGTTATGAAGTTTGATGATGCCTCTTCTAAGAAATTTTCCGAGAGTATTCTAAAGGTGAAAAACAATTTAAAAAGGTGTGTAAAATGTAATCACTTAACGGAGACCGAATTGTGTGATGTTTGTGCAGATAAAAATAGGGATAAGCAAGTTTTATGTGTTGTTGAACACCCAAAAACAATTATTTTGTTTGAAAAATTAAATATTCATAATGGAATATATCATGTTCTAGATAATTTAATATCCCCAGCTGAAGGAATAGGCCCTGACGATATAAATTTACATCAGTTAGTGTCAAGAATTGAAGAGGAAAAATGTAGAGAAATTGTTTTAGCAATAAAACCAACTATTGAGGGGGAAACAACGGCCCTTTATATAAAAAAGATATTGGCGGGTATGAATATCAAACTATCAAAAATCGCCTACGGTATTCCAATGGGCGCGGATATAGAATATGTTGAT
The DNA here is from genome assembly GCA_028698535.1 of Bacilli bacterium. Taxonomy (GTDB): domain Bacteria; phylum Bacillota_I; class Bacilli_A; order RF39; family UBA660; genus JAQVDA01. Next base: position 10,244 of record JAQVDA010000011.1, on the reverse strand, counting down.
AGTATGACTTTAGAATTAGCTTTTACAGAAAGAACCCCGGTTTCATAACATTACCCCCAGAATCATATATTTTTATAGGTGGAAGAGATGAAGAAAGGTTTAATTACGGTTATAAAAAGAATAATATTTGCGTTTTTTTTATTGTACACCTATAATTATTTTGCCGCACCGTTAAATTTGATGGTCCCAATCAACTTTATAACTCTGGCGATAATTATTGTTTTTGGTATCATTGGATTAATCGGGTTAGTGGCATTGGTTATTTTAATATAAATTTTTTGGCTAGGAGGTGTATTAATGATTAACTCGGAACATGGACAGGCCCTTATTTATAACCTTTTCGAAAAACTAAGGAATAATAAAAGATTAGCCCACGCATATTTACTGGAGATAGGAAATACAAAGGAACAAGAAGAGATTGCTTTAGGTTGTATTAAAATTTTGTGTTGCGAGGAAAAAATTAGTTTTTCCGCTATGAAAGAGTGTTATCGCTGTACCAAATGCCGTCGTATAGAAAAAGAAATTTTCCCCGAAGTTAAAATAATAAGGCCCACTGGATTATGGATAACAAAATCGCAAGTATTAGAATTGCAAACTGATTTTCGAACAAAAGCTTTTGAAGGAAAGAAAAGAATTGGTGTTATTTTGGAATGCGAAAAGTTAAATAAACACGCTGCCAATAGTTTGCTGAAGTTTTTGGAAGAACCAGAATCTGGGGTAATTATTATTTTAATAAGTAATAATGTTCATCAAGTTATTCCTACTATTATATCAAGGTGTCAAGTAATAAATATAAAGATGCCACCCGCTCCGTCTTACCAAAATATAATTGACAATGGATTAAAAGAGCGGATAGAAAGAGTAATAAATTTTATTTGGCTTCTTGAACAGCAAAAACTAAGAAGTTTAATAGACGTAAAGGAAAGATTATTAAATAATATAGTAAGCCGCGAGTTCATGATAACAGACTTTAATATTATGTTGGCTTTTTATAAGAAGGTATTAGATAATCATTTAGGAAGAGTTAATTCTCAGTTTAATGAATATTTGGAAATAATAGAAGAAGTTAAAATGATTAATGATATAATGAAGTTAGCAAAGAAAATCACCGTTATTAATGAATTAAGGGCAGTAGTTGAAAATAATGCTAACCAAGATTTACTGATTAATAAGCTAATAATAGCGTTTGCGGAGGAATAAAAATGAAAAAGATAGTGGGAGTGAGGTTCCCAGAAAGCCAAAGGATATATTTTTATCACCAAAATAATATTGAGGTAAAAAAAGGCGAAGCTGTGATAGTAGAAACCGAAAGAGGCCTACAGTTTGGTAATGTGTTGGGTAGTCAACCAGAAATGAAAAATATTCGCTCGCAAAGGAAAATAATTAGAAAGGCCACTTCAAAAGATATCGAGGATTATAAGCGGAATAAAATAGAAGCTGAACAAGCACAGGCGGTTTGTAAACGATTCATAAAAAAGCGGGGATTAGAAATGAAATTGTTGAGTTCTAATTTTACGTTGGACCGGAAACAATTGTTTTTCTATTTTTATGCTGATAACCGGGTTGATTTTAGGGAATTAGCCAAGGATTTAGCGCAAGTATATAAAACAAGAATTGAACTCAGACAAATAGGTGTGCGTGATAAGGCAAAAGAGTGTGGCGGGATTGGACCATGCGGTCGCGAAATATGTTGTGCTAAATTTCTGACTGATTTTAATGCTATATCGATAAATATGGCTAAAAATCAGAATCTATCTTTAAATCCCAATAAAATTAATGGTGTTTGTGGAAGGCTACTCTGTTGTTTAAATTACGAAGAAAATTGTCATAAAAATTGTCATAATAAATCAAAAAAAAGAGAAGAAGACTAAATTATTTTATTTCCCGGGAAATAAAAAAGAGGTGTAATGAATGAAATTAATTGTTGGTTTAGGAAATGTTGGATCTGAATATACTAATACAAGACATAATTTAGGATTTATGGTGATTGATAAATTGGCATCAAAATTATCAATAAAGTTAGATAAGAAAAAATTTGGTGGAATATATGGGATTGGATTTTTAAATCAACAAAAGATTATGTTATTAAAACCATTATTATATGTTAACTTATCTGGACAAGTTATTAGAAAATTTGTTGATTATTTTCAAATAACATATAATCAAATTTTAGTAATAAATGATGATTTGGACCTAAATATGGGCGTTATAAAATTAAAACAACAAGGAGGGAGCGGTGGACATAAAGGATTAGAAAATATCGAGTGCTGTTTAAAAACAAAGGAATACCAGAGATTAAAAATAGGCATTGGCAAAAACAAAAATATAGAAGCTAGTAAGTACGTAACCGGCAAATTTACAGAAGAAGAGGAACCTTCCCTTTTAGAGGCAGTTGATAAAGCTAGTAAGATTGCTAAAGATTTTTGTGTTATGAATTTTATTGATCTAATGAATAAATACAATTAAATAAGGTTATAAAAAACACGGAGGAAAAAATGTCAGTTTTTGATGAAATGTTTAAACCGACAACGGCAAACAAGGTGGGTATTGTGGGCCTTACTGATGAATTAAAGGTTTTATATATAAAATCATATTTAGATTGTTCAGGAAACTCAATAGTGGTTGTCGCACCTTCTTTGTCAGAGGCGAATAAAATTTTTAATTACCTTAATACACATATTGAAAACATTCTATTTTTCCCAATAGATGATTTTTTTGTTAATGATGTTATTGTCGCTAGCCCAGAGCTTAAAATAACTAGGCTAGAAACACTAAAAATAGGATTAGAAAATAAGCCGGAAGTGGTAGTTACTAATTTGGCGGGCTTGTTATATAACATATCCAATAAAGATACATGGCGACGTAAGTCTGTAGAGTTATATGTTAATCAAGAAATAGACCCAAGCATAATAATTAAACAATTATATGATACCGGGTATAGGCGTGTAGCAATAGTTGAGGACCCGGGTGAAATGGCAATAAGGGGTTATTTGGTCGATGTTTTTCCTTTAGGAATGGAACAACCGTTTCGAATAGAATTCTTTGGTAATTTAATAGAGTCTATCAGAAGTTTTAACGCGACAACACAGATGTCAATAAAAAAATATGACAAGGTATTAATTTATCCTTTTAAAGAAGGTTTTGCTGAAGAAGGGAATTTTATTTTTCCACAAACGAAAGAGTGCTCTTGCCTATTAGATTTTTTAAAATCCCCAATTCTTATTTATCATGATTATCCTAATATTAGAAAGATGTATAAAACATTAGGGGGCAATATTACCGCGGCTGATTTTAGTAAAATAGATTTACTTACAAACGGAAAATGTGCGAAGACAATCTATTTGCCTGGCGTTGATAATATAATAACGGATATTAACCTTGATGAAGAGGTAACTTTTGAAGCAAGTACAATTGCCGAATTTGGTGGGGACTTTGCTTTAATTAATAAGTATATAAAAAAAGAACAAGCACAAGGGGCAACTATTATTATTGCTTTGCGAACTGAACAAAAAGTTAAAAATGTGGGCGCGTACATAGACGCTGAAACCTTTATTACGACGGAAGAAAAGATTATACCAAACAAAATTAACATTATTAAGAAACATTTAAATGAGGGGTTTAAGTTCGAACAGTGGGTAGTTTTAACAGAGAAGGAATTATTAAATAAAAAACAATTTAAACCAAGACGGACGACACTCTTTAAAGAACGGGTAAAAATAAGTGATTTAAAAAAGATAAGTAAGGGCGATTATATTGTCCATAATATCCACGGCATTGGTATTTATCAAGGAATAGTTACCTTAAGAAAAGGGGAAATAAAGCGCGATTATATTCGCGTTGATTATCGTGGCCAAGATAAGTTATATATACCGACCGAAAAAACAGAACTACTAAGTAAGTTTTCGGCTCGTGAGGGTTATAAACCCAAGATTGATAAGTTAGGAGGCCTCACGTGGGCTAGGACAAAAGCAAAAATTCAAAACAGAATTAAAGATGTGGCTAAAAAAATATTAACCATGGCGGCGGAAAGAAAAATTAATATGGGCTTTGCATTTAAACCAGATGATAAGGTGCAAGCACAATTTGAGAGCGATTTTATGTTCGAGGCAACCAAAGATCAGCTAGAGGCGACTGAACAAATAAAGCGGGATATGGAGTCTATGCAACCGATGGATAGAATATTATGTGGCGATGTTGGCTTTGGCAAAACCGAGGTGGCTTTTAGAGCGGCTTTTAAAGCTATTACTAATTTTAAACAAGTGGCTTATTTGTGCCCGACAACCATTTTATCTAAACAACAGTATACAAGTGCTCTTGAAAGGTTTGATGATTATCCGATTAATATATCATTATTAAATCGATTCACAACCAAAAAGGAGGAAGTGCAAATATTAGAGGGGTTAGAGACAGGGAAAATAGATATAATTTTTGGGACTCATAAGTTACTATATGGAAAAATTAAATTCAAAAATCTAGGGTTACTAATTATTGATGAAGAACAACGTTTTGGGGTAATACAAAAAGAAAAGATAAAGGAATTAAGAAAGGAGATAGATGTATTAACTTTATCAGCAACTCCTATTCCGAGAACTTTACAAATGTCTATCTTGGGATTGAAAAAACTATCCTTAATTACAACGCCGCCACTTAATCGGTTTCCGGTTCAAACTTATGTGCTTGCATATAATGAAAGTGTTATAAAAGAAGCCGTCTATAAAGAGTTGGCGCGTAACGGGCAGGTTTTAATTTTATATAACCGGGTTGAAAATATAACGGCGGTTGAAAAAAACATAACGCAATTGATTCCTGAAGCTAGCGTTACGTATGCACACGGGAAAATGAGCAAGAGGGCATTAGAAGATAGAATGGTTGCTTTCATAAATAAAGAATATAATGTTTTAATTTGTACAACCATAATAGAAACAGGTATTGATATTCCCAATTGTAACACTTTAATTATAATAGGGGCTGATAAATTTGGACTTAGTCAATTATATCAAATACGCGGCCGAGTAGGGAGAAGTGACCGAATCGCCTATGCGTATTTAATGTACTCTAATAAAAAGGTGTTAAGTCAGAAAGCGGCCGAGAGATTAGAAGCTATTAAAAATTTTACCGAATTAGGTAGCGGTTTAACGATTGCTTCAAAAGATTTGGCAATAAGAGGAGCGGGTGATATATTAGGGCAGGAACAAGCCGGATTTATTGATGCTATTGGCATAGAATTATATTTAAAGATGTTAGATGAAGAAATAAAGAAACTGAAGGGCATGGCTAGTAAAACCGAAGAAATTATTAATGATAAACCTGTAATAGAAGTAGATACACATATTGATGATAGTTATATCCCTGATGAGGAGGTAAAAATAGAAATTCATAAAAAAATAAATGAGATTGATAGTTATCAAAAACTAACCGAAATATGTGGCGAAATTCAAGATCGTTTTGGCAAAATACCAGAAAATTTGTTAATATATATGTACCAGGAATGGTTTGAAAAATTAGCGAGAAAGATGGGAGTTGAAAAATTAAGAAAAAGAGGCAACTATATTGATATTATTTTAAAGAAAGGAAGTGTTATAACCGAAGAAAATCTCAGCTCTTTACAAGAAGAGACCCCAGTATTCTGTTATTATGATAATCACAAGCGGTTAATTATTAGAATAGACGCAAGTAATACTGGCAAGCATTTTGTTTACCATGCAACATCAGTGTTAAACAAAATAAACGAGGAAATAAAACAAAATGTTAATTAATGTAATATTTTGACTATTAACTCACAAAATATTTATTAGACAAATGTAGAAAGAGGATGAAGTCATGAAAACAACGGGTATAGTAAGAAGAATTGATGATTTAGGAAGGGTTGTAATACCAAAAGAAATAAGAAAAACATTGCGCATTAGAGAGGGGGAAAACTTAGAAATTACTATTGAAAGAGATAATATTATTTTAAAGAAACACTCTTTAATGAACACTCTCCAAGCGATAGCTGAAAAATATGTGGAAAGCCTTTTTCCTGTAATTAACGGAAATATATTAATAACAGATAGGGATAACGTTATAGCGGTGGGCGGTCCTTCAAGAAGAAAATATCTAGACAAGCCAATAAGTGATTATCTAGAAGATGTAATACTGGAAAGGGAAGAAGTTTTTGAAACCCAAACCAGAGAAGTTGAATTTATTCCAAAGGTAACGGAAAATGCCTCTTATCTAATATGCCCTATTATTATGGCTGGAGATACAATTGGTCTGGTTATAATATTTTCGGGAGAAAAAGAACTAGGGGAGTTAGAAGAGACAATAATTAAAATTATTACCCAATTATTAAGTAAGCATATAGAGGGATGAAAAAAATAAATCCATAGAAATTTAATACTAAAAAATATTTCCCGGGAAATAAAAAGTGTAAAGTTAGCAGAAAACAAACTTTTGTTGTTGTTTTTAAACAAAAATGTGATATATTTTAAATTAGCAGTAGTCAGAATATAAAAAAGGAGAATGAAAATGACTACTAACAGAAAAGTTAAAAATGTTTTATCCTTCCTATTAATAGTTTTGTTTATTCAAGGGACTTTAGTATATTATAATTTCAATTATCTTGATATAATTTATTTTTTAATATTATTAATTTTTATTGTTAAATATATTCTAATTATTAAAAGGAGTGGCTAATTATATAATTCCGTATATAATTAGTTTTTTATGCATAGGGTTATATCTTTATTTGGTAAATATAGTGTATGATAAAGAATCATCTTTTTTTGTTGGAAAAATGATAATTAGTGGGAGGTGAATGGTGAGTATTTAACTCATGTGAATATGTTAATAGATACCCATTGTCATTTACAAGATTTCAGTAAGAAAAAATTAAAAGCCATTATAAGTAGAGCCCGAGATAAGGGGATCAGAAAGATAATAGTTGCGGGCTATGATAAAACCAGCAATATAAAAGCAATTGAGCTAGCCACTCAATATAGGTGTGTTTATGCAACGGTGGGATATGGGCCCAGTACGGCTAATGACATTAAAAATTTAGACTGGTCGTTATTAGAAAAAATGATATCCCATAAAAAAGTGGTCGCAATAGGTGAAATTGGCTTAGACTATTATTGGAATAAAGATAACAAGCCTCAACAACGAAAATTGTTTCGCCGTCAAATTAGTTTAGCCATTAAATATAATAAGCCGATTGTAATTCATAATAGGGAAGCCACCCAGGATGTTTATAATTTAATAAAAGAAGAAGGAAAAATGCTCCTAAAAGGGATGATGCATTGTTTTAATTTTGATGCCAAATCCGCGCTTAGTTTTATTAAACTAGGGATGCTAATTAGTATCGGCGGATTAATAACTTTTAAAAACACTACGTTAATAAGTGTCATAAAAGAAATCCCTCTTGAATATATTGTCCTAGAAACTGATACCCCATACTTAACCCCCGAACCCTATCGCGGGGAAGTAAATGAACCTGGGTATTTATTTTTAATCGCTAATGAGATTGCAAAAACAAAAGGGGTTAGCTATGAGGAAGTGGCAAGGCAGACAACCCGTAACGCATCCTATTTATTTGACTTAGAGGCGGAAATATGATATTATTATTCCGATAAATAAGAGGTGGAGAAATGAAATTACATTTATCAGCCCGGGTAAAAAAAAGATTAAAAATGACGATAATAATATTGTTATTATTTATGATAAACGCAACGACTCAGATTAATAAAATAACGGTGGCTGATTTAAATAAAAATCGTTCTAAGGAAATTGACTATCAGACTTTAACCGAAATAAAACGGAGAATTCCCGAGGTATTTGTTGGTAATATGACTGCTTATTCACCGTATTGTATAGGTTGTAGTGGAAAAGTTGGTTGTTATCCTTACCAAGATGTAAGAAATGATAATATTTATTTTAATGATGATGAGTTTGGGAAAGTTAGAATTGTGGCTGCTGACGGTAGTATTCCCTGTGGTTCAATTATTGAAATATCTAATTTCAAGCAATCAGAGGTGTTGCCGACAGACACCCCAATAAAGGCGATTGTTCTTGACCGAGGTGGCGCAGTAAAAGGAAAAACAATTGATTTGCTATTTAATACGCATGAAGAAACCGAAATTGTTGGGCGACAGCGCGATGTAGTTATAAAAATTTTACGACGAGATAGATAAGGTAAAAAGTCTATAAATATAGACTTTTTTAACAGAAATTTAATTAGGAGCAATGAAAGTGGCAATAATTATTAAAGAGTTAGTAACAAAATATAATTTTGTTTTTAAGAAAAAATGGGGTCAGAATTTTTTAATTGATAACAACATCTTAAAAAAGATTGTGGCACACGCTAATGTTGATAAGGACACTATTGTTATTGAAATAGGAACAGGGGCGGGAACGCTAACGCGAGCTCTAATCCCTTATTGTAAACAAGTTATTTCTTATGAAATAGATTTAGGTTTAAAACCCTATTTAGAAAAGGAAATGGGTAGTAATAAAAATCTAGAGATTATTTTTGATGATTTCCTTAACCGAGATCTTCAGAAGGATATCGCTCAATATAGTTATAAGAAAATGGCAGTAGTAGCAAACTTACCATACTATATAACAACACCAATTATCACTAAAATAGTTAATGAAGATCTTCCTTTAGAAGACATTGTAATTATGATACAAAAAGAAGTTTGTGAACGATTGCTTGCCAAACCAAACACCAAAGCCTATAATTCGTTATCTATTTTTATTGATTATTACTTTGAAGCTAGGAAATTATTTACAGTTAAGCGACATTCTTTTTGGCCACCGCCTACAGTAGATAGTGTTGTAATAAAATTAAAGAGGCGTAAGGAGAAAAAAGTGAGCGTTACTAATGAAGATGCCTTTTTTAAGTTTGTTCGAGAGGCTTTTAAATACAAGCGGAAAACACTTAAAAACAATTTAAAAAATTATCCGCTAGAACAAATTGAAGCGGTTTTACAGAGGTGGGGTCATGATTTAATGATTAGAGCCGAGGGTTTATCGATTGAACAATTGGCTGCGATTTATAATAAGATTAGTCAAGAAAAACCGTGAAGTAGTAAAAATATCATGGTTTTTTTATTAGCCCTTCATATTATATAAATTGAAGGGTGTGATTTAGATGCTTTTTAAAGTAGGGGATTATGTAACCCGTAATTCATATAATAACGATACTCTATTTAAAATAACAGAAATAAAGGGTAACATTGCCATCTTAAAAGGGGTAAATGTTCGTCTCCTTGCCGACAGCGACTTGAGCGATCTTAAAAAGTGTCCAGAGGAGGAAATAAAATTTGATGATGATGTTGTTGATGATGACGCCGGTGAGCAACTGGATACCGACCGTGATGATTTTTTCTATATCCCTGGTCTTGTTCTACACATTGATGGCGATGTTGATTACCTAAAAAGAAGTATGAAATTATATAAACGGTTTAAACTATTAGCTTATGGGATTGTATTAAAAGAAGAGATGATGGCGGATTGTATTCGTAACTGCTTAACAAAAATACAACCCGATATTATTGTAATAACCGGGCACGACGCTCATTATAAAAGAGGCGAGAATGATAACCTTTATAAGAATAGTGCTAATTTTGTGAAATCTATTATCGAAGCTAGAAAGTATGAAAAGGCTCATGACAAACTAATTATAATTGCAGGGGCTTGTCAATCGAATTATAAAGAATTAATTAAGGCGGGCGCTAATTTTGCGTCTAGTCCAGGTGGGGTTAATATTCACGCCTTAGATCCCGCCATCGTGGCTACTAATATTAGTTTGACGGAAAAAAACGAGACCATTGATTTAATGGGGATATTATTAAAAACAAAATATGGTAAGGAAGGAATGGGCGGTATAAAAACAAAAGGAACGATGTATATCGGCTATCCTAAGTAGTTTGCTTTGTTAAAGAAGAAAAAACAAATATGTGTCTATTGTTAGGGAATTAAACGCAAGATAACCAAGGAAAAGAATATTTAAAAAAATAAATGTTGCATTTTAGCTTAAATTGGTATAATATGGTAAACAAGAGTTTAACTTTGGGAGGAGGGTGTCTCTTGAAAATTACATCGGTGAATATACGCAGAATCGAGAAGGAGGGTTCGCGTATGAAGGCTATTGCATCTGTTTTGATTGATGACGGTCTTGCGATTCATGATATTCGAATTATTGAGGGTGATAATGGTTTGTTTATCGCTATGCCGAGCAGAAAAACAGCAACCGGCGGGTATCG
>JAQVDA010000072.1 GCA_028698535.1 Bacilli bacterium | reverse complement strand
AATTATACCATACCACCAAACGAAAAGTTGTTATATTATGACAAAATTTGCTATTTCGGAAATTTTTATTACTCTTAGGTGACAAAATAAATGATAAATTAATAGAAAGTACCCTAAAAATAATTATTCAATTAGAATAGTACCTATTTCTAATCCTACTATTAAAGTTTTAAAAGATTTATGGGGAAGCAAATGGGAAAGTACTAAAAAGGGCTTTAAATCTAAAGATGGTGATTCTGTGCATCCAGATGTTCCAAGAAAAATATTTGAAGTAATATTAAAAAAGCATAATCTTCCTATTATAACTTTTCATTCATTAAGACATACTTCAGCAGCATTACAAATATCTAGAGAAATAGGTGTTGCTGATATTTCTAGGCGTCTAGGGCATGGTGATATATCTACCACTCTTAATATTTACTCATATACATTTAATTCAGACAATAAAAAAATTATTAAAGAATTTAACAATATAATTAATATAAAAACAGAATAACTAAATATCATTCTGTTTCTTTTTTTAATTTCCTGTCAAGGGCGGAATCTCCTCTTTTTAACAAATATTATTATACAGTAATTAATTCAGTTTCTAATATTTCTATTATTTCCTCAGTTGCCTTTATTGTATCAGAATATTCAACTTTTGTAATATAATTAACTTTACTTTGGAATCCCTTCCATCTTTTATTCATTTCAGGACTTTCTTTGAGTTCTGATACAATTAATTTAAATTCATCAATGTCAAACTTTGTTTCTCTATTAGAAAATGTGTTTTTAATAGCTAATATCAAATTTAATTGATTTATTTTATCTTTACCATTTATCAAAGAATAAATATCTCCAAAATCTTTCATTCGAGTGTTTAAAACACCTCTACGAATAACTGTTTCAAATTTTTCAGCTAAAATAGTTTCTAATGTATAAGCCATTATTGAAATCTTTTTGTCATCAAAAATCGAATTGTAGTTGTAATTCATTTCTCTTGGAGTAATTGCATCCCCTACTGTTAAATCGATTGCTACATAGGTTCTATTGTTATCTAAAGTAGCTAAAATATTCAATTTAAAACCGTTGTAATCGCCGTCCAATCGAATTTCTTTAATATTATCTATTTCGAAGTAAACTCCGTCGTCTAATTGAATGTTTAATATTTCACTAAATATTTCTAAGATCTTTTCTTCAGATACTAGAGTGCCTTTTAAGGTAGCGTCCATATCTCTTGTCGTTCTTTCATCAATACCAATAATTGAACTTAATAATAATCCACCTTTTAATATGATTTGGCCTTTATATTTACTAATTGATATTCTTTCAAGTATTCTCTCAAAATAAAACATTTGAAATAATCTTTGTGAAGCATCGCTATCGCCTAAAGATTTCTTAGAAATAAGAGCTTTTAATTTATCCGCATTCATTAAATTAAAACCTCCATGTACTCTCTAACCTTCTTATCAATCTTTAATGGCTTAGCATATCTCATCAATTTATTTAGATCTTTAGATTTTAATTTAGAATATTTTTGTAATGCTCTAGCAAAAACTTCTGAGTCCATTTTATTTTTATTTTTGATAATATCACAAATAGTTCTTTCAACATCATAAACTCTAATTTTCATTCCAAATGGAGATTCCATTTCAATTAATCCTAAATTTAATAGTTCTTTTTTTACATAGTGAAGATTTACATTCTTTTCTTTCTTGTAGCTATTCCCCGCACTGTAAGGGACTGTAATATCATATACAGATGGGTTTCTATCAGATAGATTATGTAAGTAAAGTGCCGTTGCATCTGAAAAAATAGCCTTTTTGCTTTTTGAAAGCATAATATAAAAATTGTCGGCGAAACTATCCTTCAAAGAATAAAAACCTCTTGAAATTCTAATAACTTCACCAGCTTCAATCAACGTTCTCAAATGATGTCTATTAATGTTTCTCTTTTGAATTTCATTAGCTGTAATATACCCGCCATTATTTTTAATTACATCAATAAGTTTTGAAGTTTGATTCACACCAATCACCTCCTTCTTTGAATTAATTGTATCACCTTTTGACAGAGAATGCGCAAACTTTTAACTTTTTGCGCATTCTCTGTCAATTAATTATTTTTATAGTTCGTTAAAAAAACAATAAATTCTGTCACATCAAATCCCATTTCATTTAGTTCATCAACAATTGAAAAGTAATTGCTCAAAATAATAGCTTTCGCCATTTAATTTTCTAATATTTCGTTTTGCTTTCCTTTTCAAAACACCATCTTCCATTTTCTCGACATTAACCATTAGTTTTTTTTAATTATAGCAAAATGAGAATTATACATTTTCTGAATTTCTGGGTCAAAATTATCATAACTTTTTGCGACAGTTTCAAACTTGTCAAGAATAACTTTCATTGGATCTTCACCATTTTTTATTGCGCACATAATTTCTTCAAACAATTCCTGTTGAAACTCTTCTTTTTTTATAACATCATACTTGTTTTTTATATCAGTGATAGTTATTCCCAAGTTTAAAATCCATAATTGACCACATATTCATAATTATTGTAGTAATAGTCGCAAAGTATTCATTAAAATTAACAGAAGCAATATATAAAATTGACACCGAAAAAATAATGAACATTATAATAATGACTATGAGCTACTGTATTTAAAAAAGATTTCATGTTCCATCTCCGTTCAACTTATCTCAATTGTATCACTGCTTTTATCGAAAGTTAAAAAAATGGTGACAAAATGCCGGTTTTTAATATTTTATTAGTATTGATTGTTTTTTAATTAAAACTATTAAATGTATATTAAAAAAGTTTAGCAAAATTATGCTGAGCTCTTAATTTCACTTGGCAGGGCATTACTTCCCTTAAACGAACTTTCGAGTTCTTTAATATCTGGAATTTTACCCTCAAAACGCTTGTCTTGTGTATTAAAAACGATTATTATACTTTCATAATATAAGAACACCTTATCAATTA
>JAQVDA010000071.1 GCA_028698535.1 Bacilli bacterium | reverse complement strand
TAAATTTATATTAAGCGGTCCAATAGTTTACCCGCCTTAAAATGACAATCATTAGAACAATTATAATCGCCCGATGTACATCTAGCCCCTTTAGTATATTTTTCTATATCAGTGACCAGAACATGATTACTCTGTTTTAAAACTTGGGCATATTTAAGTAAAGTTTTATGGGTTTGTTGGCATATTTCTAATTGAGCATAAGTACATAATCGTTCCTTTGTTTTTAAAATAAAGTTTTCATATGTACCCCGTTCATTGATAGAAACTAAAAGACCTTGCGGGTATAAATCCCCAACTTTATTCATATCTTCTAACCACTCACTAACCAATTCTTTATTATCCGCAATAATAGGGGGAATATAAAATTCCTTCTTTGGTAATAAAGTTATTGTGTAGTTTAAGGTTCGATGTCTATGAGCCTGGGCGAGTTGTGCTAGACTACCTTTGTAAGTTGTGCAATATACATCACCAAAATATTCAACCCGATTCAACTTTTGAGTAAATAAAGAAAAACTTCTATTCTTATTATCAGTAACTAGATTAGGCTCAATATAACCTGTTTTTTCTAATTCCTTGGCAAACTTAATTAATGAGGGGCGCAGTAAATTTGCCAACTCACTTTTATCTTGTGATATCATTTGTTTTATCCAGCCATAAATATAATTAAGTTGACGGTAACTTACAGTATAAGCTAAAGAAGTAGGAGTCATCACCGAAATTAAATAACGACTGTTTTCTTGCGCTAGTTTTTCAATTTGTGCTTTATTATAAAAGTTTCCATATACCTTGGTTATCTGTTGTTGAAAAATATCTAACCATTTATAATATAATTTTTTTTCTAAACCACTCATCGCCATTTTTGTATAGCGGGCTGATTTTTCCGATGTAGTATACATTTTTTCGTTGTTTAATAACATCACCAATAATTTTGGCACTTGATCTAAGTAAAGCATAATGGTAGGATGATCGTAAACACTATGGTGTCCGGTCACTTGGGTCCTTTTAATTCTCTTTTCGGTCTCCCTTACATCTTCATTCAAAATAGCTTGAAATGTATCCGCCATATAACAAATACCGGCAGCGTGGCCCCCTAACTTGTCAAAATCTAACTTTGATGTCTTACTACCTGGAACTGTTGTAGCCATTACTTCTACTTTCATTTAACCTCCTATTTCATTTTTTCATTTATAACTTAATTATAACAAACTCTAATTATTAATGAAATCATTATTAAAAAAAATCATACTATCTTAAATAGTGTCAATCCTTTTAATCTACGACCGTTTTATCTTAATCTCTGCCTATAATAAAGTACTTGTTACAACCAAAAAAGAATGATAATAAAATATCATCCCTATTTATACCTAATGCTTATTAGTATTTACTTTCGCAAATGCCTAAATAGATAAACTTGAAATCTAACCCCTCCGAAACCAGGTTGAATTATCGCTGGGGTTTTTGGGGTTAGAATATACCCTGGTATAAATTTTATCATCATTTAGACAAAGCTCAGAAACTTTTTTTCTAACATCATCAGTCTTTACACTAAAGTGATCGGCGATTTCCTTCAAAGTGGCTCCCATGGAAACCGAAATAAAATTAAATATATCCTCTTTAGTAGGATTATCTGGCAATTCTTTTATATTTTTAAATATCGGCATATTTTTAGTTTTTTGTTCTAATTCATATATTCTTTTTGATAGAGAAACATTTGAACCTTTAATTTCCACCTTATTCTTTTCTAACTGTGATTGAAGATATATTACCGCAAAAGGAATAAGTATTGAAACAAATATGGCGGCCCACCGACCAATGGCATTAATGGCATCCCAACTAGCCCATTTTTGTTCAACAATATGATATGAAGCACAAACTATAACAATAAAAATAAAAATTAGTAAAAGGAGAGAAGAAAAAATTGTTTTTAAAAAACCACCTTTGGGTTTTTCTTTTAATGATTCTGTCATCAATAATTCACCTCTTTAGAAGTTTATTAATTTTAACCTTAATGCTTTCTAGTTCTTCATTAAAAAGTCAATAATGTAGACATTACTGCTTGTTCTAATTAATCCTATGTAAGTTTAATAAACATATGTTATAAAAAAGTGGTTCCAATTACGTTTTATCTTTTAGTAAAATAGTTAACTATTAATTATAAAGGTGGTCTTCCAGTATTAATCTTCTCTCTTATAATATAACTCTTTATCCTTTTCTTCTATTTTTACTAAGTTTTAAAACATCCTGCGGATTACTAACTAATTTCATTATAATATTCATATTATCATCTTCCGCCATAATGTTTTTTTTAATTTCACCACATTTTTGACAAACATATATTATTTTATATAATGCTTTTTTAGATGGTTCAACCGCTACTGGTTCAAGAATCCCGTGACAATTATTTCCCCTATCTCCTGGATTGTCATCGACATGTTTAGAAAATAAACAATTAGGGCAGTGATCGCGCGCTGTATATTTTAAAGGATTAACATATTTACCACAAATCACACAACTAAATCCTTCATCCATCATTATAAATTGTTTTTTCTTTTCCATAAAACTTCCGCCTTTAAATTTAATTTTGTACTAGCCTTAAAATTATAAATTATATTTTAATTAATATCTGTTTTAATAGAATTATTCATAAAATCAATAATTTGCTGACTCGTTTTAATATCTTTTTGATACAATTTTGTTTTCAAATATAAATTATTCAAGTCAATACACCTTGATAAGGCAACATATGTCTGACCGCATTCAAAGGCCCCGCGCCCCATATCAACTAATACATTTTGATAGGTCATGCCTTGTGATTTATGAATTGTTATTGCCCAAGCTAATTTGACCGGATATTGCCTAAATTCACCAATTTTTTCTTTCTTCAATTCGCCTATCACTTCGTCATATTCATATCGGTATTTCTCCCAAGAAGCTTTATCAATTATATGTTCAACTCCATTAATCGCTACCTTTACAATATCTTCACTTAAATATGTAATAATACCGAGTGTCCCATT
>JAQVDA010000070.1 GCA_028698535.1 Bacilli bacterium | reverse complement strand
AAATCCTGAGCTGGTAGTTTTTTATCAACGATAAAAGCCAAATCTTTTATAATGGCTGGATACTTAGGAACCTCATGATAAGTAATCTTTGATAAGCCATGATTAAATAACGGTTCCAATGATAATCCAAACATATAAATCGGGAGCTTATTGACACTTGGGTTTACACAGCCAACATAACCAATTAAATATTCCCCCACCCATATTTCGGCACTTTTACCAGGATGGAATACTTTTGGGATATTAGTTGATGAGACAAACCGATAATTATCAGTAACACCGAAATAATTTAATAACTGTTCTAAGATACCCTTAACTAGATAAAAATCAACTTCTATTGTTTTCCCCTGCCATAAATTAGTTACATAATTACCAAGCATAAGTCCCGCCAAATAAGCCTCCTCATGATATTGATTATTATCTTGATAAAAGATAGAGGCCACTTCAAAGATATTAATATCTTTAATATTACGGGCATAATTGTACTCAAATATGGTTAGTAAAGATGGCAACAGATTAGTTCTTAAGATGTCTTTATCTTCACTTAAAGGATTTATTACTTTAATATAATCTAACTTCCTATAATTAAACTTATCTAAATTAATTTTATTTGTTAAAGAATAAGTTATGACCTCATTTAGCCCTAGGGCTTGTAACTTCATTTTTACTTTTTTTATCAACCAATATTTTGATTGATATTGACCCGGTTTAATATTTACAATCGGTAACTCGCCCTTTAGTTTATCATAGCCATAAAGACGACCCACCTCTTCAATTAGATCTTCTTCAATATTAATATCTAAGCGACGATTAGGAATAGAAACAATAAATTTATCCTGATTAATTTTAAAAGCTAATTGTAATCTTTTAAAAACATCCCCAATCTCATCTTTAGTTAAAGTCATCCCTAATACCCGGTTAATTTTCGCTTGACTAATTATAATCTCTTTAATTACCTTATCAATCTTACCATGACTCAATATACCTTTTAATACTTTACCACAAGCATATTTTTGCAGGAGATAACAGGCTCTTTCTAGGGCTTCTTTTGTTTTGGTTGCATCTAAACCTTTTTCAAAACGAATACTGGCTTCACTACGTAAGACTTTCTTTGCCGTATTACGAATATTTAAAGGATTAAAAAGGGCACTTTCAATAACAATCGTTTTGGTATTAGAAGTAACTTCCGTATTTAAACAACCCATAACCCCACCTAAGGCCACTACTTCCTTACCACTGGTAATTACAATATCATCTTGATCTAAAACCCTTTGTTCATTATCAAGAGTGATAACTTTTTCCCCATCTTTTGCCATACGAACCTTAATTTTATCACCTAACTTATCATAATCAAAAATATGTAACGGTTGACCATACTCTAACATTACATAATTACTAATATCAACGACATTATTAATAGACCTAATCCCAGAAGCCATTAATCTAGTTTTAATAAAATGAGGACTTTCCTTAATGACAATATCGGTTAACATTCTCGTTAAATATAAAGGGCAATTCTTAGTAGCAACTTGAAGAGATAAATAATCATTAATGCTTTCCTTAGCCTCGGTAATATTTATCTTTGGTAATTTAACCGGCTGATTTAAAATGGCACCGGTTTCATAAGCCATACCAAGCATACTTAATAAATCGCCACGATTGGCCGTTAAATCATAAGTAATAATAATATCATCAAACCCTAAATAATTAATCGCATCAAAGCCAATGGGGGCATCATCAGGTAATTCATAAATGTTATCCTTTTCTTTAGGAGGTATATATTTTGATTCAATCCCTAATTCTTCTAAGGAACAAAGCATACCATTAGATTCAACCTGCCTTATTTTTACCTTTTTTATAAGAAAATCACCTGGTAACTTAGCTCCCACTAAGGCCACCACTACTTTTAGGTTTTCTCTAACATTACCAGCCCCACAGACAATCTGTGATAACTCATCTGTACCAATATCAACCAAACAAACACTTAATTTATCGGCCTGAGGATGTTTACTTACCTTTTTAATCTCGCCAACCACTAAACCAGTAGCTCGACTAATTGGCTTAAAGTCAGCTACTTCATTACCAACTAATATCATTTTTTCTAAATAATCAGGCAAATTTAAATCTTTTAAATTAAGATATTCACCTAACCAGTTTAAACTAACCTTCATTAATATCACCACTATCTATCTGATTAAATTGATTTAAGCCTCTTAAATCATTTATATAAAAAAACCTAATATCGGATATACCATACTTTAACATGGCCACACGTTCAGCCCCAAAACCAATAGCAAAACCAGTATAAATATTTGGATCATAACCGCTCATCTCTAAAACATGAGGATGAACCATCCCTGCGCCTAGAATTTCAATCCAGCCGGTGTTTTTACAAAGGGAACAACCTTTTTTTTGGCACTTAAAACAAGATACATCAACTTCTAAACTTGGTTCGGTAAAAGGAAAATAACTGGGACGAAATCTAATATCTAGATTCTCACCAAACAGCTTTTTAAATAGGACTTCTAAGGTGCCCTTTAAATGGGCCAGGGAAATATTTTTATCTATTAAAAGACCCTCTATTTGGGTAAATTGATGTGAATGCGTCGCATCGTCATCATCACGCCGATATACCTTGCCCGGACAAATAATACGAATGGGCTCCTTTTCCTTGTTACTTAACATGGTACGAACCTGAACCGGAGATGTATGCGTTCTTAATAGAAAATCAGGGGTTAAATAAAAACTATCCTGAGTATCGCGGGCGGGATGACCAATTGGTAAATTAAGCATCGTAAAGTTATATAAATCACTTTCAATCTCTGGACCTTCTACTACATCATACCCCATCGCAATAAATAACTCCGTAATCTCATTAATTACTTTAGTTAAGGGATGAATTATAGTACCATTACTTATTTTAGTACCTGGTAAAGTAACATCAATTTGCTCCGAAACTAATCTTTCATTTAGTGATTGTTGTTCTAATTCTTTGTTTACTTTCTCTATTTTCTCATTAATTATTATCTTTATATCATTTAATTTTTTACCGACAATTCTTTTTTCATCATTAGTTAAATTAGT
>JAQVDA010000069.1 GCA_028698535.1 Bacilli bacterium | reverse complement strand
ATTAAAACACCGAATTAATACCATACTAGCAATTAATACTGGAAAAAAGGTCACTGATATTGAGAGGGATACTGATCGTGATTATTTTATGAGCGCTAAAGAATCATTAGAATACGGAATAATCGACAAAATTCTTTAGTTATTATTTACTTTTTTACCTGTTATGTTATAATGTAGGCAGTAAATAGATAAGGTAAAGGAGTTTAATATGAAGAAAGCATTGTTATCTTTACTTATTGTTATAGGACTTGTTGGTTGTGGTCCTACCCCTAAAGAAAAGGACTATACTAAAGAATACCAAGAACTAGAAGTGACCTTTTTAGAAGCTGGAAAGTCATTTGTAAAAATTAACGAGGAGCTAATCCCTACTGATGGTAATCACTACTCAATAAAGCTTGGTAATTTATATTTAGGCAATTATTTAAAAAAACCATTAATCGATCCCGAATCAAAGGAAGAATGTAATAAAGAACGCTCTTTTATTCATGTTAGATTAATTAATAATAAATATGATTATGTAGTGTTTTTAGAATGTGGTAAATATATGACTAATTTAGAAAAATAAGGCTTATACGCCTTGTTTTTTTATGGTAGAAACTAGTTGTCTAATAGTTCGAAAACGGTGATTTAGTCCTGACTTGGTAATTTTTTTGCCTGTTTCTAACGATATTAGTTCACTTAATTCACTTAGGGAATTTTCTGGATATTTAAGACGATATTTAATCACCGTTTGTATTTTTTCATCTAGGGCTTCAAGGCCAAGAGTCGTAAGTAAAATATGAATCGCTTCTAATTGTTTTTTAGCGGTTCTAATTACTTTATCAACATTAGCTTGTTCACAATTATTAAGACGATTAATCATGTTTTTATGATCGCGATATATACGAATGTCCTCAAAATATAAAACCGCTTGATTAGCGCTAATAATTCTCAAAAAATCACTTATTTTTTCGGCTTCTTTAAGGTATACCATGTAACCTTTATAACGTTTAAAAATCTTGCCGTTCAAGTTAAATTCATCTAATAATTTCTCTAAAAAATCAGCCTCGGCTTTAGCGTTAACTAAAAGTTCAAGATGGTAATTAGCCGTCTTGGGGTCATTTAAACTACCGCAGGCCAAGAAAACACCTCTTAAATAAGCTCTCCTTTCAGCTTCATCACTAACGAGATACGGTTTAGGTGGTGCGAATCTTTCTTTATGCATTGATAAGTCTTCTAATATTATTGGTAATTTTTCAGTAATTTTAAGTAAATAAATATTATTTTTATTTAGATTGGTTTGCTGCGTCGTAATAATACAGTTAATATTATAAAGTTCTTTTACTAACTTAAATATACGACGAGCAATCTTAGCGTTTTCAGTAACTACCTTAATATCACTATTACTAATGGTAGCGCTATTTCTTAAAAAGGCTGAAAGCTCCGCCAGGCTTTCTGACCTAGTATTATTAATATTAACTATTTCATTTTTAACTAAGCTAGAAAATGACATTATTATCATCCCTCATCCTTAATAAGATAGGAAAAAATTAAAAAGGCCGTTCTTAAAGAATCATGACGAATCATCTGCTCCTGATTAATAATCATTAATTGATCTTTAATTAAACTTATATTAATGTTTTCCGCATCTATGATAACTGGTTCGCTTTGTTCTAACCGTTGATATCTTTTTTTAATCGGCTCTGGTATTCCCTTTTCATTAGCAATCACAACATCAAGTACTTCTTGTCCTACATATCGATTGATAATATTAATATAATCACTTACCTTAAAGTTATCAGTTTCACCATGCTCTGTCATGATATTACAAACATACATTATTTTGGCTTTAGTATTAATAATAGCTTCTTTCATCTCCTTACATAAAATGTTAGGTAAAATACTTGTATATAAACTCCCAATGCCAAAGATTACTAAATCCGCATCAATAATAGCTTCTATTACCTCAGGAACGACTCGCGGTGGTGTTTGGTAGTAGATTTTATTAATTTTTTTGCCCGCTTTGGTTATGTTTGATTCCCCAATAATAGTTTCTCCGTCTAGAGTTTCCGCGACAAGGATTACATAATCCTCCGTTAAAGGCAAAATACGACCCTTAAGGTTGAGAATCTTACTAAACGAACTAATGGCCTCAACTAAATTACCCGTGATATTTAACATGGAAGTAAGTAATAGATTACCTACTGGGTGTCCATCTAAATCACTAGTAGTTTGAAAACGATATTGGAAAAGTTGTTCTAAAATTGGTTCTACCTCCGCCAAAGCAACCATAACGGTTCTAAGATCACCAATCGCGGGAATATTAAATTCCTCTCTTAAACGACCCGTCGAACTACCATCATCAGAAACAGCGACAACGGCCGTTATATCTAGTGGGAATTGTTTTAAACCGCGTAACAAAACGGCTAAGCCGGTACCGCCACCTAAAACAACCACTTTCTTTTTCATTTTATCACCTACCTTATTATATTATCATTCATGGAAATAAAAACAACCGCTGGTTGTTTTTTATTGTGATAAATCTTTGATGGCTGATAAGGCGGCTTTAGCCCCCTCAGCCGTAGCCGTCACAATTTGATATACTTCCTTTTTTATCACATCACCGCAAGCATATAACAGCGGAACCTTCGTTCTTTGATAATCATCAGTTATAATATAACCCGCGACATCAGTAAGATCAAAAGTCTTAACTATATCACTTACTGGTTCAAAACCAATATAGATAAAAGCCCCTTCACACTTAATCGTTTTTGTTATTTGGGTTGTTTTATCTTTAATAGTAACACTTACTAACTGGTCATCTTGTTCATCAAAACTAAGCACCTCACTATTAAATAGTGTAGCTATTTTGGGATTAGTTAAAACTTTTTCTTGCAGTAATTTATCGCCTCTAAATTCATCACGCCGATGTATAATAGTTACTTTCTTGCCTATCTCTGTTAAATATAAACCTTCTTCCAAGGCACTATTACCGCCTCCAATTACCACCAGTTCTTTACCCTTAAATAATGGGCCATCACATATAGCACACCAACTTATGCCGCAACCCGCCAATTTTTTCTCATTAGTAACACCTAATTCTTTTGGTTTCCGCCCAGAAGCAATAATAACGG
>JAQVDA010000010.1:11580-13568 GCA_028698535.1 Bacilli bacterium | reverse complement strand
ACCAAGGTAATAGATTCATAGATGGTAATTTTAAAAATATATTTATACGCGTATACCATCAAAATGAAAGTCGTTAGAGTTATAATAAAGTTATATTTTTCACCATATAATATTAATGTTATAAAGCTTACTGCCAACAATAAAATGATGACTTTTTTATTTTTAATCGTAACGCTTTGTTTTAAGATATCGTTAATAATAATAGTAAAAAAACCGGTTAATATAATACTACAAAAAACCTTAGAGATAACTGCCCACATTTTTTCTTAAATCCTTCTTCCTGCTTCTAGAAATTAAATATATATAGGTATTGTTATTAAAAATTATTTTATTGTTCTTATAATCAATCCTTTTTATATAATCTTTATTAACAATACAACTACGATGGGTTTGAATAAAACGCCCATCTAATTGCTTTAACAAATAAGAAATAGGTTGATTAATTTTATGTTCTTCATGAGTAGTTACAATAACCGTTTTTCGCTCAATTGTTTCTTTTTGAATATAAATAATTTCATCTAACGCAATTTTATATGTTACTCTATTCGAGTTAACAACTAAAGCCTTCTTTTGGTCAATTATTTTAATAGCGGTTATAATTGTTTCTTTTAATTTGGTTTGAAAATTATTGAACTTACAAACAAAATCTAACAACATCAACCTATTTTTTACAGCTTCGGCCGCTAATTCATAATGAGCAGTAGCTATTATTATTATACTATTCCAATCGGTTTCTCTTATCTGACGAGCTATGTCTAATCCTGATCCAGAGGGTAGTTCAATATCAATAATGAAAATATTTTGGGGCATCTTTTTGTTAATTAATCGTTTTAATTTTAAATTAAAGTCATCAAATTCATATATTTTATAATCCGTATCACAGGGCATCATGATAGTTAGTATTAAATTAATAATTTCTTTTCTAATTAATGGTTGATCTTCACAAATGATAAAATTTAACACTAGTATCACGACCTTTTGTTTGCTTTATGTTATCACTAATAATATCATAATTTACATTTTTTAGCAATTTAAAACAATCATTTCTGATTGTTTGGTTTGATTAATTGCCGTATTTTAATTCTAAATTTATTACTAATAATATCTGTAGTGGTAACTATTATTATCCATATTACAAAGATTATAAGATAGATAATTTTCCCCAATCTAGCATCTTTTAATATATATACTATTGAAGCTGTCGCAAATAGACTATTCATAAAATAAATTATTAAAACAGTCGTGCGATGACTAAATTTAAGGTTTAATAACTGATGATGAAGGTGTTTTTTGTCCGCTTTAGCAATTGATTCCTTTCTTATAGTCCGTCTGACGATAGCTAATGCAGTATCTAAGAGCGGTACGCCTAAAATCATCACTGGGACAATAAATGATGTTAAAGTAACATTTTTAAAACCTAATAAAGAAATAATCGCAATAATAAAACCTAGGAACATGGAACCAGTATCGCCAAGAAAAATTTTGGCGGGGTGGAAATTATATAGTAAAAAACCAAGCGTTGATCCAAGCATAATAAAACTTAAAACGACATCTAAACCGTCAGTCTTACCCATAATAAAAGCTATAATACCAATCGTTAAAAAAAAGATAGAACTAACGCCCGCGGCTAAACCATCTAAGCCATCAATAATATTAATAGAGTTAACAATCGCAATAATAAAAAGAAGAGTAATGGGATAAGTTAAAATACCAAAATTAATACTTATTCCCAAAGCATTAATTTTGCTTAGGGCAATACCACCATAAAAAACAATTACTAAAGCGGCTAAAACTTGGCCAGCAAATTTAGTGATTGGTTTAATTGGTTTAATATCATCGATGACGCCCGTTAAAACCAAGATAAAACTACCAATAAGAATGGAATTCATTTGAATACTTTGTTTAGAAAAAAGCATATAACCTAGAAGAAAAGCAAGGAAAATAGCTAGTCCACCTAGTCTAGGCATTAAGCTATGGTGAACTTTTCT
>JAQVDA010000010.1:7613-11480 GCA_028698535.1 Bacilli bacterium | reverse complement strand
TAAAACTACCAATAAGAATGGAATTCATTTGAATACTTTGTTTAGAAAAAAGCATATAACCTAGAAGAAAAGCAAGGAAAATAGCTAGTCCACCTAGTCTAGGCATTAAGCTATGGTGAACTTTTCTACTATTTGGTCGGTCAACGGCTCCTATATATAAAGCAACATCTTTAACAAAAGGGGTTAAAAAAGCAGAAACAATAAAAGTTATTACGACCATTAAAACAATACTTTGAACATTACCATTTTCCATACTACTAATCACTCCATCATCCATTATACAGGATAGCTAAGTAATTATCTATCTACTAAATGGATGTTTTCTAATAAAATTCCCGTGCCCTCAGCCACACAAGTAAGTGGGCTATCAGCAATAAAGACTGGTACTTGTAGCTCCTTGGCTAATAATTGATCAAAACCATTCATTAATGCTCCCCCGCCGGTTATAACAACACCCTTATCAATAATATCCGCCGATAATTCGGGTGGGGTTTGTTCTAAAACGCTTTTTGTGGTATGAACAATAATATAGACGCTTTCCCTTAACGCTTCTTCAACCTCATCAGAGGTAATAGTGATAGTATGGGGTAACCCAGTTACTAAATTACGCCCTCTAACTGTCATTTTTTCTTTTCTGTAGCCTGGATACACGGTTCCTATTACCATTTTTATTTCTTCGGCTGTACGTTCACCAATTAACAATTTATATTTATCTTTTATATACTTGGTTATATCATAATCAAAGGTATTACCAGCGACTTTAATCGCGGCACTAGTCACAATACCCCCTAATGATAATACCGCTATATCAGTGGTCCCACCACCAATATCAATAATCATATTACCGCCTGGTTTAGAAATATCCATCCCCGCCCCAATAGCCGCAATCTTTGGTTCCTCTTCAAGGAAAACGCGTTTTGCCCCCGTTCTTTCAGTAGCTTCCTTAATCGCATTACGTTCCACTTGCGTTATATCTGATGGACAGCAAATTAGAATTTTTGGCCGAGAGAAGAAGTTTTTACCATTAACCTTTTTAATAAAATGGTCAAGCATTATTTCCGTGTTTTCAAAATCGGCAATAACGCCATCCCGAAGTGGTTTAATCGCTCTGACTTTGCCTGGTGTTCTCCCAATCATCTCATGGGCTTCGGAACCAACGGCTAACGGCTTTTTAGTCTCTGAATCAATCGCTACTACGCTTGGCTCATTTAATACAATACCATGCCCACTTATAAAAATTAGAATGTTAGCTGTTCCTAAATCAATACCAATATTCTTGCCAAACACAACCCCATCTCCATTCGCTAATCGTCATAGCGTAATTTTATTAAAACATATTTACGCTACCATTAACAACGTTATTCTTTTGTTTTAAATATTTATTTTTTGTTGACTGCCCGCCCCTGATATGACGAATAGTAATATGATAATTTAAAATAATCACAATTCTTTTATAGATATCTTTATTTAATTGTTTTAATCTTTCCTGTAAATCTTTATGAACAGTACTTTTGCTGACATGAAACCTTTTGGCCGTTTCTCTTATAGTCTCCCCCGTTTGTAAAATATATTTAGCTTCCTCTAAAACCCTCGTTTTTATATCTGTTCTCATCAAACCACCCTATCTAATAAATTATATCGATAGGGGGAACCTTTTATTCAACGTCCACAAATAAAAACATTTAGCTAAGCAACCCGACGAAGATTAAAAAAAGGCACTATGGCCTATAATTCTTCTATTTTTTTATCAAAATATTTAAGTGGGTCTACCACTTGACCTTTGTGGAAAAATTCAAAGTGTAGATGGTCGCCTAATTCTTTATCAATATTGGAGACACCACTCTTGCCTATTATTTGACCTTGTTTAACTTCATCACCCTTTTTAACACTTATCTCAGATAAACTTTGATAGAGACTAATTCCCTCATTAGAATGACGAATTTCAACTATCTTACCAAAGAGAGTATCATCTTTAACGTTAATAACAGCCCCATCAAGAACGGAAACAACATCAAATTTATCAACGCCGCCAAAATCAACACCAGAATTTTGCATATACGTATTTTCATGATAAATAAGAGCTTTTTCCTGTGTTTCTTTTTCCGCTTGATAATCATAATAATGTTTTAGCACTTTGATTTTACTATCGGTATAAGGTTTAATAATAACCTGTTCGCCACCAATAACAGGAATGTCGCGACCAAAGATATTTTTGGTAACAAAAACATAATCCTGATAATTAGAGCTGATATCGTTTGATAGTGATTTTTCAACAAAAAAGACGCTCATAATAAAGGTAGCAATAATCGCCATATAGGTAAACGAAATCAAAAAATTCTTAACATTTTTCTTTAACACTTTATCACCTCTATTAGAAGTTTTAACATTTTAAAGAAAATATATACATCGTTTTATAATTTTTTGATTATTATGCCTTGATAATAGTGATTCAAAATATCAAGATAAGAGGAGCCACTTAAAGCCATCCCATTGGCTCCATATTGGCTCATGCCAACCCCATGACCAAAACCCTTGGTATTAATATAAATTAATTTACCGGACTTTACTATTTCAAAATCAGTTGACCGAATTTGTAATAGGGCCCTGATATCGCGCCCAGTAAAAGAGTGATTGTTTATTTTAAGCTGACTAATTCGACCGGAATTAGTTTTTTCAAGAATATCAATCGTTAACCTTTCGTTATAAGGCAACCCTAATTGTTGATAAAAAGCATCCGCTTTATATACCTTCTGGTCTTTAAAAACTGGTGATGCGGTTTCGTCCCACAATGATTCAACGCTTCGTAAATATGGGGCCGCAAAACTAAAAACGGCTTCACTATCCTCCGTAAAACCATTACTAGTTGAAAAATATAGAGCATCAACTATGGCCCCCTCATATACCATAAATTCCCCTTTAGTATCAAAAACAGCCTTTCTTAATTTGTTAATTCTATTAACATAATTATCTTGCCACTTGGTTTTTAAATAGTTAAGATCTAAATAAACTTGGTGGGCAACCGTATCAATAACATCATATTCGTCTTGGCGACTTTGTATCATCCGTTTTAAAACATAGCTTCTAGCGGCTACAGCTTGCGCTTTTAATGCTTCAAGATGAAAATTAACGGGCATTTCACCCGCTAAAACACCAACAATATACTCCTCAAGAGGAACCACCTCAATAAGACCGCTTGTTTCCCTTTTAACTCTGACATTTACATTCCCCACAATAAGATCAAATTCTAGTTCGCTTGCTTCCATAAAAAAACTAACAATAAAGCAAGGTATAAGAACGATGATAACAGCGATAAAGAGTACTTGTTTCATAAGTTTCCCCTCTTTAATAGTATGATGATAATTCAAAAAAATCATATAAGAAATTTACCGCTAAATAAGAGATGGCAATTCCTATTAATATATATATTACTCTGGCCTCCATATATTTATTCTTTTTAAATAAAACGTTTATATTTAAGCTATCTAAGCTCCATATTACTAACGGAGTAATAACTAAATATAAAATTAGTTTCCCATTCATAATATATCATCTTCAATTTTCTTTATTTTGGTGAGCCTTCTAATATGTCGCTCGTCATTGGAAAAAGGGGTAGTAATAAATTTAGACATGATTGCAACCGCTTTTTCATCATCCATATTCCCATTTAACGCTAGCACATTAGCATCGTTATGTAACCTAGTCATCTCAGCCTCATCAAGACTGTCTACTTTAGCACATCTAAGCCCTTTTATTTTATTACAAGCTATAGCAATACCAATACCAGTACCACAAATAACAATGCCGAAATGAATTTCATCCTGGTTAATAGCCGCTCCTATTAGTAACGCATAATCTGGATAATCAACT
>JAQVDA010000010.1:0-7513 GCA_028698535.1 Bacilli bacterium | reverse complement strand
AAGCCCTTTTATTTTATTACAAGCTATAGCAATACCAATACCAGTACCACAAATAACAATGCCGAAATGAATTTCATCCTGGTTAATAGCCGCTCCTATTAGTAACGCATAATCTGGATAATCAACTTCTACATTTGAACCAGTTCCATAATCTTTAACCTGATACCTATTATTTTCTAAATGTTTTTGGATAATCTTTTTTAAACGATAACCACGGTGATCATTGGCAATACCAATCGTCATATACTCCCTCCTTTATTATTTTTATTATACCATTAATAAAAGAAAAAAAAGAAGCCTTATTCGTCTTCTTGAATACCATATTTTTTTCTGAATTTTTCCACTTTACCGCGTTTAGCGGCTTTGCCTTGTTGCCCGGTATAAAAAGGATGGCAAGCAGAACACACTTCTATTTCTAAAACTTCTTTAACTGATTGGGTTTTAAATTTATTACCACAAGCACAGGCTACTTCGCATTCCTTGAACTCAGGATGGATGTTATTTTTCATTGTATTCTCCTTTCGTTTTGATGAAAATTATTTTAATCAGTAATTAGCTTTTATATTATAACAATATTATTTGACTTTGACAAGTTCTAATTAATTATCTCCCGTTCGATAAGACTAGTTATTAAAGTCGCGATAACTTCGTATCCGGCTGATGATGGATGAATATCCAGTGGATTAGGTAAATATTCGGGGTTTTCTTTAAAAATGTCATAAATATCAATAAAGTAAGCATGATGGTGATTCGCTATCTCTTTTGTTTTTTCGTTAATGTATAAGAATAAGGGCTCTAACTCACGGCTATAATGGGATGATAATTTCGCTAATGGATTATAGTACCCTACAATAATAATATCTTCCTTACAATATATCCGTATTATCTTTAATAACTTATCTAAGTTTTCATTTATCTCATCTATATAGTTATAGGCTTTATCTTTATGCTCAAGATTAAAAGTCATATCATTAATTCCCATTTGGGTAAACAGATCATTTGCCCCAATAGAAATAGTCACCACATCAGCCTTAATTAAGGCCGTTTTTAAGCCTAAGCTTTTATCATTAACTTCAATTTTACGGTTTTCCTCAATATCCTGAATTAAATCAATCACTCTTTGCCCGCTTGTCGCAAAGCCCTTGGTATAAAAATCTAACAATTCTTTTTGGTCAAGATAATTAGACACATAATCACTATAACCATAACCAGTACTGCCATAGGGATTTTGACCAATCGCTAAGGAATCTCCTAGGGCAATATAGTATATTTTTTTATCTAGGGTAATTAAGTAAATAATGAAAATAATTACAACGGCTAAGCCACTAAGAAAAAGGATTCGCAATTTCATAAAAGACACTCCTTTTGGTAAAGATACTTACTTTTATTTAATTATATCTAATTAATCCTTATTTTAGCACCTAACTTTGTCAACTTTTCTACTATTTGCTCATAACCCCTTAAGACGTGATTAATATCTGTTACCGTGGTTTTACCTTCGGCAATTAACCCGCCAATAATTAAACTAGCGCCCGCTCTTAAATCTGTCGCCTTAACTTTAGCGCCCTTTAAATTAGTGGGGCCTTTAATGGTGGCTTTAGTTTGGTTTATTTTTATATCAGCGCCCATTTTATTTAAGTAAGGGATATTATTAAATCGATCTTCATAAATAGTCTCTTCAATCGTACTAATACCTTGGCATTGCGTTAAAAGGGTAGCGAGAGGTTGTTGAAGGTCCGTTGGAAAGCCCGGGTAAACTAGCGTTTTTATATTAATGCTTTTTAAACACTTTGCTTTATTGATAATAAGATAATCGCGCCCTACTTTTACTTTAACACCTGCTTCTGAGAGTTTGGAAATTAGTGATTCTAAATGAAGGGGAATAATGTTTTCTATACGCATATTATGACCTAATAAAGCGCCTATAATTAAATAGGTTCCGGCCTCAATCCGATCTGGAATAACTTCATGAAAGCCGCCATTTAATTGATTAACGCCCATTATTTTAATAACACTAGTACCCGCGCCACTTATTTTGGCCCCCATATTATTTAAAAAAGTAGCAATATTAACTATTTCTGGTTCCTTAGCCGCATTTTCAATAACAGTTAATCCCTTCGCTCTAACGGCCGCCAACATAATATTAACAGTGGCACCGACTGAAGCAATATCTAAATAAATAGTGTTGCCAATCAACTCCTTGGCATCAATAATATATTTGTTATGATCGGCTTTAACTGTAGCCCCCAGTTTTTTAAAACCCTTTAAATGAAGGTCGATGGGCCTTGGACCAATTGGACATCCCCCAGGAAAATAAACCTCTGCCCGTTTATATTTGCCTAATAAAGCGCCCATAAAATAATATGAGGCTCTAAGTTTCTTTGCTATTCCTTCGGGAATTTCTTGATTAATAATCCCCGTGGGGTCAACTATTATCGTATTATTTGTTCTTTCAATCTTAGCCCCTAAAAAGGTTAAAATTTCACCTAACGCTTCAATATCAGAAATTTTAGGAACATTAGTAATAGTTACTGGTGCATCAGCTAAAATTGTGGCGGGGACAATAGCTACTACACTATTTTTAGCTCCGCCTATTTTGATTTTCCCAGTTAACGGTTGACCTCCAATAATTTCTAGTTGTTGCATAAAATTGCCTCCGTTTATCTACCCTATATATTTATATTTAAGATACTTAAATTAGTGAAGAATAGTTGGTTAATTTCCCTTAAGTATTTGGATTTTCTTTCTAACGATAGCTCTTAATTCCTGTTTCCCAGCCAGAATTACTTCTCGCGCATCATAAATATCAGTATGTTTATCTAAATACTGACGAACACCTTTAATCCAAGCCATCTGTAATTCCGTATTAAAATTTATTTTACTAGCGCCATTCTTGACTAGTTTTATAATATCGTCATCACTAATTCCTGACCCCCCATGAATAACAATAGGGATAGTAATCTTTTTGCTTAACTGGGCCAATAAATCATAATTTAAGGCTAATTTACCACGATATATCCCGTGATAATTACCAATAGCGGGGGCAAAAGAGTTAATGCCTGTAGCTTGAATAAAGTTTATGGCTTCTTGGTAATCGGTATAGCCATCTATATCCCTATTATTAGTTTTACCAAGCCCAATATAACCTAGCTCTCCTTCAACACTAACACCTTGCTCTTTTGCTTTATCGACTATCAGTTTTGTTTTTTCAATATTGGTTTTCATATCAAAACGAGAGGCGTCCATCATAACGGAAGTAAAACCGCTGGCAATCGCGTCTAAACAAGCTTTAGGATTAGTCCCATCACGACTATGATCTAGATGAAGAACGACAGGAATAGAAATGTTTAAATCTTTAATTAGGGTTTTAACCACTTGGGCAACCGTATTATAGCCACCCATATAATTAATGCTTTTTTCATTAATTCCTAATATTACTGGATAACGTTGATAATTAGCCTCTTGTAAGATAGCTTTGGTCCACTCTAAATTAATAATATTAAATTGTGGAATACATTTTCCCTGCCTTTTAGCTTCTTGTAATAATTTGTAACTAGATACCAACATATTATCTCCCTTATTTTCTTGTTTGTTAATACTATTATAATCTTAGTATTTATTAATTTTAAAGTCAAATAAAAACACTGAAATTATTAATTTCAGTGTTAAGTCATTTAAATAGATGTTAGGCAAAACGGCGTACCTTAACTGGACCTTTGGCATAAGAGCTACCGAAGAATGGATTACTATTGTTAAAACCATTTACACTAGAGTATCCTCTTGATTTGGTTGAACCGTATTCCGTCCTGAGATAATCCAAATGTGCAGCCTGGAAAAACTTTATATGATGCTCTTCCAGAATAGCCCAGTTAATAAGGCAAGTATCATGTTTTTCCGTTGCTACTAACTCCCTTTCTTCTTGCCAGTTGGGGTCAAGTGAATGTAATACCGAGTATGAAGCCAAGTCTTGAAATTCGCTTAGTACTAAGCCAAAAACACCTATTGCACTAGGGTGATCCCCTTTAATACCCGGCTTTTCATAAGGATTCCCACCTAAATATTTGGTTAGTAATGCTTCACGATACTCAGCTGATATCACGGCCAGGTTTAGCTTAATTTCAGCATAGCTAAGTCCTTGGTTCTTATAAGCTCCCTCATATAAATCATTACGGCGCTTATCAGCGACAATCACCCATTCTTTAACTTCCGCATTCCCAACAATGCTACTAAAATTTACTATTACCCTCTCTTCTGTAATAAGGCAACGGTCCTCGTTTCCCGGAGCACTAGTATCAATATGGCTCGCAACCTGAGACTTATTAACACTAGCTATTTCATGAGCGATTATTAAGAAGTCGCTATCGAAATTAAAATTTTCGACTTCGATATTATTAACAATCTGAAGGAACCTAATCATTTGGTTATTATTAAAACCATGTTTTTCTTTTGCCATTTTAACGAAATCAAGAACCGCTTCACTATCTAGATTAAACGATGGATCACTATGGCTATAGTAGTTATTAATTGCTTGTACTGTTTCAACGACCGCCTTTTCTTCATCGTTATGGTAGATTATTTCTATTTCTTCTTTCTCAGGTAAATTAGAATCAGTTTGTTCTTCTTGACTTTGTGGGTCTTCAAAAACCGCTTCTTTTTGGTCGGCTGGTCCACAACCTTTTACTAAGACAAAAGTAAGCACCACAGCGCCAACAGCTGTGCCCAATACGACGTTACGAACTTTTTTGCTTTGCTGCTTTTGTTTGTCGGCTATTCCTTTTACTTCGTTTTGTAAGCAATTAGCTACTATCTTGTTTCCCCCTAATAAACAAACATGAAGTTCATTAGTATCAAAATCAAAGTCCCAAGAATCGACACGATAGTTCTTTATTGTTCCTGTGACAAGTTCTAATAGTTCTTTCTCATTAGAAAACATTCTTGTCCTTGTGTTAACAATTGGGTTAGCATCAAATAAATCATTATTGGTTTCCTCGTTAGTCGTTTTTATTACAACTTCATAATCGCTACCTTTTTTACTAATAGTAACTCCCATGTTATTAACTCTTTTTTTCTTGGCCATTTTAATTCCCCCTCTTTTTTAAGATGTTGGCTATTTTATCACCTTTTAGTTAGTTTGTCAAGTAATAAATACTAATTATAATTAATAATATTCCACCGGTAATAGTCGCATACCTTCCATATTTAGCCGCCAGGTGTTGCCCAATAATTAAACCAAGGTAAGTGAACATAAAACTTATAACGCTGAAAATAGCCCCCGCCTGAATCAAGTTTTTATTAATCGCCACTAACCCAATCCCCGTTAAAAAACTATCAATACTAACCGCCAACCCAAACATAATAATACCAACAATATTTAAAATAGTTGGGGTGGCTACCTCTGTATTAGTCGCTAACATCTCCACCGCGATAATCATAAAGATAATCGCCACCAGATGATGGGGGTTAATTAATATCTTAGCTAAAATAAAAGTGCCTATTTGGCTACCTAAAAGGGGCATAAAAAAATGGTAAATAGCGACTACTAGGGCTATTAAAAATATTTTAGGGCGTTTTAAATTAATAGTACCGTAAATTAAAGCCAAAGAAAAAGCGTCCATGCTTAAACTAATGCCAACTAAAACTGTGGTAGTTAGTGTTTTCATAAAAAGGTCTCCTTTTAAAATAATATTAGGAGGTCCTGTTTTTCATACGTTATTTCTTTTTAAAATATTGGTTGATTAGTTCGGTGATAAAAAACTTATACTCAACTTCGCTAGCTTCATCTGCTTCAATAAGACATAATGGTGGGAAAAGCACACACCACCAATTATCGCCTTGACCTTTTCCTAATTTAATTAGTAACGATTCATAATAACCGGCTTGATATTTTACCCCCTTATATTGTTTCTCCGGAAAATAGTTATCACCATAAGTTACTTCATAAGACTGTAGACTGGACGCCTGCTTTAAGGTTTGTTCTACGGTTTGCTTAATAGTTGGTAATCCCGATAAGATGGCAACGCGCGCCTCTTCAAAGGAATTAATACCTTTTAATAATTGATATACTTCGTGCTTAGTATTATCACGAACTAAAGTTTTTAGATGCTGATCATGCGGGGTGTTACTATTGGCTATAACTCTTAATCTAATAGCCTCATGTGGAATAATAACCTCTTCGGCCTGAATCTTATTTAAATTAGAAAGCACGATAATTAATAATAATATAATAATAATTTTTTTCATCATAAATCTATCCTTTCTATTATATCTTGGATAGCTTTATGTTTTTTTAATCAATATTATGATAAATAAATAACATTCTAATCCGCCCTAATAAATCCTCTTTTATAACATATTTACTATCAGGGAAAGTTTCCCAAACTAATTTTATTAGGTCTTTAATAATAATTTCACTAACCTCAAGGGCAATTAAAAAAGAGGGTTTTAATATTTTAGGAAGATCAATAAACATCTTCCTATAATGCTTTAAGCCATCATTACCACCAAATAAGGCGATAGCCGGTTCATTTTTTCTGACTTCTTCGGCAATATCTTCATCTTTCTTTAAATAAGGTGGATTACTAATTACGACATCAAACTTTTTTCCCATTAACGGTTTTAACATATCACCAACTAAAAATGGAACATTAACACCTAGTTTTTTAGCGTTATTAGAAGCTGTTATAATTGCTTCTTTTGATAAATCAGTTCCCCAAACCCGAAGAGAGGGCCTTTCCTTTTTTAGAGTTATGGCAATGTTCCCACAACCAGTCCCTATATCGACTATAGTTATTGGTTGGTTAAAATATTTATTAATATAGCGGAGAGTATAAAAAACTAATTGTTCGGTTTCAAAACGGGGAATAAGAACATGTTGGTTAACATGGAACTCATACCCATAAAATGGCGCTTTACCCGTTACATATTGAAGTGGTCGCCCATTTAATATCTCTTGTAATGCCGTTTGATATTTAATAACCTCATCATTATTTAACTTTTTAGTTTGACCAAAAAGATCAGTGTATAAATGATTGGCCAAATGCAAGGGTAAGTGCTGTTTTTCTAATTGTTTTCGACCAGCGTTAATTACTTCCTCTTTTAACACGTTTTATTCCTTTAGTTGCCTTTTTTGATCTTCTATTGCCAAGGTCTGAACTATTTCATCAAGATGACCGTCCATTATTTTATCCAATTGTACTAAACTTAAATTAATGCGATGATCCGTTATTCTGTTTTGAGGATAATTATAAGTTCTAATCTTTTCTGAACGATCACCGGTACCTATTTTTGATTTCCGTTCACTACTTAAATTGGCTTCTTGTTCCCTTCTTTTTTCATCATATATTTTACTTTTTAATACCTTCAGTGCTCGTTCCTTATTTTTGATTTGGCTACGTTCGGTTTGACAAGTTACAACAATATTAGTTGGCAGATGAGTGATTCTAACGGCACTATCGGTCGTATTAACACTTTGCCCACCCGATCCACTACTTCTATAAACATCAATTTTTAAATC
>JAQVDA010000068.1 GCA_028698535.1 Bacilli bacterium | reverse complement strand
CATGAAGAAGGATTTAAGAGATCTTTAACAAGGGTTTTGAATAATTATGCTAAGAATAATAACTATTTAAAAACGAATGAAGAACCCTTAACCGGGGAAGATGTTAGAGAAGGATTAACGGCTATTATTTCAATAAAACATCCAAATCCACAATTTGAAGGGCAGACAAAAACAAAGCTAGGAAATGTGGAAGTGAGAAGAATTGTTGATAGTGTTTTTGCCGCGGGGCTCGAGAGATTTTTATTAGAAATTCCAACTGAGGCAAAAATTATAATTGAAAAAGCATTAACCGCAGTACGGGCAAGAATTGCGGCCAAGAAAGCGCGGGAAATAACAAGAAGAAAAACTCATCTTGAGATATCTTCTTTACCAGGAAAACTCGCTGACTGTTCATCTAAAGATGCTTCTATTTCAGAAATATATATTGTTGAGGGGGATTCGGCGGGTGGCAGTGCTAAATTGGGTAGAGATAGTCGCACCCAGGCAATATTACCGTTACGGGGTAAAATATTGAATGTGGAAAAAGCTAGGTTGGATAAAATTTTAGGAAATAATGAAATTAGATCGTTAATTACCGCTTTTGGTACCGGTATTGGTGATGAGTTTGATATAAATAAATTACGGTATCATAAAATTATTATAATGACTGACGCTGATGTAGATGGCTCACACATTAGAACTTTATTATTGACTTTTTTCTATCGTTATTTTAAACCTTTGATTGAGAAGGGTTATATTTATATTGCGCAACCCCCTTTGTATAAGTTAGAAATAGATAAAAAAATTGAATATATATATTCAGAAAAGGAATTAAAGGAAAAACTTAAATTAACAGAAGAAGGTAATGTCAAAATAAATATTCAAAGATATAAAGGGTTAGGAGAAATGAATCCAGAGCAGCTCTGGGAAACAACAATGGATATAGAAAAAAGAACGTTGTTAAAAGTAACAATAGAGGATGCAATAAGAGCGGATCAAACATTTGAAACATTAATGGGCGTGGAGGTAGAACCAAGACGGGAATTTATTGAACAGAATGCCCTTTCAGTAAAAAATCTTGATATATAAAT
The DNA here is from genome assembly GCA_028698535.1 of Bacilli bacterium. GTDB lineage: Bacteria > Bacillota_I > Bacilli_A > RF39 > UBA660 > JAQVDA01. The sequence goes on along the minus strand of JAQVDA010000068.1, from coordinate 2,122 downwards.
AGAGGTGATTATAAATGATTGATAAATTTGATGAAACAAATATTACGAAAGAGATGGAAAAATCCTTTTTAGATTATGCGATGAGTGTTATCGTGGCCAGGGCGTTACCAGATGTGCGCGACGGTTTAAAACCGGTACACCGAAGAATTTTATATGCTATGAACGGACTGGGTCTCTCCGCTGATAAACCCTATAAAAAAAGTGTGCGTGTAGTCGGTGAAGTCTTAGGTAAATATCATCCCCATGGAGATGTCGCGGTTTATGAAACAATGGTGCGAATGGCTCAAGATTTTTCTTTTCGCTATTTATTAGTTGACGGTCACGGGAATTTTGGTTCGATAGATGGAGATAGCGCAGCAGCCATGCGGTATACAGAAGCGAGAATGAGCCGGATAGCGGTGGAGCTTCTAAGAGATATTAACAAAAAAACCGTTGATTTTGTTAATAATTTTGATGGAAGTGAAAAAGAACCGGAAGTATTACCAAGTCGTTTTCCTAATTTGTTGGTTAATGGGGCAACGGGAATAGCGGTTGGTATGGCCACTAATATTCCACCTCATAACTTAGGCGAAGTTATCGATGGCATAATACATATAATTAATAACCCATTAGCTGAAAATGATGAATTAATGGATATTATTCAGGGCCCAGATTTCCCAACCGGTGCCACCATTTTAGGTGTTACCGGTATTAGAAACGCATATACAACGGGTCGGGGAATAATAACAATAAGAGCTAAAGCAACAATTGTTGAAGAAAAAAATCAACCTCAAATAATAATCACCGAAATCCCTTATCAAACAAATAAAGCAAAGATAATTGAAAAAATAGCTGAATTAGCCAGGGAAAAAAATATAGAGGGAATCTCGGATTTAAGGGATGAAAGTAATCGTTTAGGAATTAAGATTGTGGTTGAATTAAAAAAGGATGTTAATGCCAACGTTGTTTTAAATAATCTTTACAAACAAACAGCCTTGCAATCATCCTTTGGCATTAATTTATTAGCGCTAGTGGATGGACAACCCAAAACCTTAACTTTAAAAGAAATGTTAGTATATTATTTAGAACACCAAAAAAACATTATTGTAAGAAGGGTAAAGTTTGATTTAGAAAAAGCTCAAAACCAATTTCACATTCTTGAAGGTTTAAAGAAGGCCTTAGATAATATAGATGCAATTATTAAAATAATTAAAAAAGCTAAGTCTGATGAGGAAGCAACCGGTAATATGATAGCGACATTTTCATTTAGTGAAATTCAAGCTAAAGCTATAATGGAAATGAGGTTAAGAAGATTAACAGGGCTAGAACAAGCAAAGATTAGCGAAGAGCTAACACAATTAAAAAACACCATTAAAAATTTACAGGCTATTTTAGGTAGCGAAACCGAAATATTAAGGGTGATTAAGGAAGAACTGCTAGAAATAAAGGCAAAATATGGAGATAACAGAAGAACGCAAATAGATTTAACTACTACTGACTTGATAGAGGATGAATCATTAATCCCTAAGGAAAATATTATTATTACAATTACGAATAAAGGCTATATAAAAAGAATGAATTTAGAAGTATATAAAACGCAAAATAGGGGTGGAGTGGGTATTAAGGGCATTACTACTAACGAAGAGGATTTTGCTGATCATTTAATTTCGGTAACCACGCACGATTATATTTTGTTGTTTTCTAACGAGGGGAAAGTATATCGATTAAAGGGTTATCAAATACCCGAATATGGTAGGCAAGCAAGGGGGCTACCTTTGGTTAATCTAATCCCGCTTGAGCGCGAAGAATATATTAATTCATTAATTAGCATTGAAGAGGATGAGCGTAGTAAGTACTTATTTTTTGCTACTAAACTAGGAAGGGTAAAGAAAACTTTGTTAAGAGAATATGACAGAATTAGAGTAAGCGGTAAAAAGGCTATTTTGTTGAACGATGATGATGAACTAATTTCGGTTAGAAAAACAGATGGTAGCAGTAATATTATAATAGGCACAAGCGATGGAAGAATGGGACATTTTAACGAACAAGAGGTAAGACCGATGGGCAGAAACACTAGTGGTGTTTTAGGAATGAGATTAAATAAAGATCAATACTGTATCGGTTGTGAAAAGGCAATCCCCGG
>JAQVDA010000009.1 GCA_028698535.1 Bacilli bacterium | reverse complement strand
ATAATAATGGTGCCAGTGGTGGGACTCGAACCCACATGAGTTTAACCTCACCGGATTTTGAGTCCGGCGTGTCTACCAATTCCACCACACTGACATAATTAGGGTTATTCTTCCCTATATACAGAATTATATAAATCTACATCATCTTTTTCCTTGGCCGTTAATTCTTTTAAAGGCGGTAGTTCATCTTTACTAGCAATGCCAAAGTAATCAAGAAAATCATTAGTTGTTCTGTAAATAATAGGTCTACCCGGTAAATCAGATCTACCTATTTCCTTTATTAGGCCTTTTGCGACTAGTTTTCTAACCATTTGGCTACTATTAACACCCCTGATTTCATCAATCTGTGTTCTTACAACAGGTTCATTATAAGCAATAATCGCTAACGTTTCAAGGGCGGCCTGACTTAAATTATTTTCATCGACTTCAATTAATTTTTGATAATAGGCTTGATGTTCTTCCTTGGTGGTTAATTTTAAAGCATTGCCTAAAAAATTAACCGTTAGACCGCGGTCATCGCCATCATATGTTTTTTTTAACTCAGTCACTAATGTTTTAACTTCATTAATGGGGATATTTAAAATATCACCTATTTGTTCGAAGGATAAACCTTCATCACCCATAACAAAGAGCAATCCTTCTAATATAGCTATTTTATGCATTTATTTCACTACCCTTTATACTTAATATAATATTATCAAAGTTGTTAGTTTGTTTAATAATTAATTCCTGGTTCTTGGCCATCTCTAATATGGCTAAAAAGGTGACAATGATATATTCTTTATTTATTATATCAAATAAATCATCAAATTTGACTTGTTTTTGTTTAATTAGTATCTCTCTTATCTTATTTATTCTTTCATTCACGGTTAATCCGATTTTAGTGATTTTGGTACTTAATGGTTGATCTAGTTGTTTTCGTACTAAAAATTTATCAAAGGCATCTAACAAAATAGAAAGATTAACCGATTCGGATTGATAATCATCGGGTTTTAAATTTAAAGGCGCTTTGGTGTATATTTGTTTTCTCTTTTCCTCTAGTTCCTTAAATTGAGTTGTTATCTCCTTATATTGCTTATAAGCTAATAATTTTTTAATTAACCCTTCCCGAGGATCTTCTTCATAATTATCGTCTGTATCTTCTTGAACAGGCGGTAATAATAAACGTGATTTCATTTCAATTAGTTCAGCCGCCATTACTAAATACTCTGAGGCAATTGATAAATTTAACTCTTCCATGGCTCTAATATAATCAAGATATTGTTTAGTAATTTTTTCAATGGATATATCATAAATATCTATTTCTGATTGTTTAATTAAATGAAGTAATAAATCAAGTGGTCCTTCAAATTTATTAATGGTTACTTTATAGTCCATCTAAATCACATCCTAATAATATTTTTATTATAACATACCAAGTAACAATAAAAATTTAAAACTACTATCCATTGATAGTAGTTATTATTATTATTATATTTAAACTATTTTAATACCTCATATGCTGACCAATAGTATAATCCCGCCGATATTTCGGTAAAAGTATACTTTATTTTAGTTAAATTATGCTGATTATGGTTTTGCTTCAAGTCATCAATAAATTCATTCCTTACTTGGCTAACCCTAGTATATTCGGCATCAAATTCTTCATTAGTATTATAGTTTTTAAACTGTTTACGGCCTTCCCAAATGATGTTTTTCTTAGAATAATCACTATAAAAAATGTCATATGGTGGGCCCTCTTCAACCGTTAAAGAATAGAAACGGGCGGTATACAGATCAATCTTATCTTGATATTTATCCGCATGATAAACTACCTCGTGGTTCATAAACATTTCTTTAATAACCGGTGCATCTAGTAAGGGATTCTCATATAAATTATTGTCGGCATATTTAAATTGATGAAATGATGCATACTTTTCAGTTTCTTTATATTGCTTATGCTGAACGGCAGTATCTTTTCCAAAGATTTTTTTAATTCTTTTGTCAATATCATCTTTAGCTATTTTATTACCCTCAACAAACCTAACCTCTCCAGTACCATATAAAAAATCAGTCATAAAATCGGCTACCCCATAAGAAATCTTTTGCCAGTCAGTAAAATCTTTGGTTTTCGCTTTGGTTGGTAATGAGATAACTAGTTCTGGTTCAATGGTTTCTACTAACCCATACAATTCTGGGACAATCTCATGATTAGTAATATCTTCTTTTTTTACTTTAGTAAATAAACCACAGCCAGTTAACAACAAGATAATAAAAAGACTTGAAATAATTTTTTTCATTAACTATATCCTCCTAATTGTACTTATTATAACATCTTTTAGAATAAAAAAAAATATTTTCAGCCATTATCTACAATATTAAATAATATTAATTTTTCGGTTTAAATATTAAGGTGATAAAAAACGCAATAATAATAGCGGCCGTTATACCAGAAGCGGTAAGATCAAACATGCCCATGGCTAAACCCATAATACCGTATTCTTGTGCTTTATCTAGGGCCCCATGAATTAATAGATGACCAAAACTAGTTATTGGGACTAAAGCACCACCACCGGCCCATAACACAAATTTATCATAAATATTAAAAATATCTAAAAAAGCACCCACAATGACAAATAAGCTGGTAACATGACCTGGGGTCAATTTAGTATTATCTAAAATTACTTGTCCGATTAAGCAAACCGCCCCGGCAAATAAAAAGGCATATAGGTAAGTCATTCAACCACCTCCAAATCAATCGCATGAGCAACTGCCGGTATCGTTTTACTTTGAAATAAAAAAGTTGGGGAAAACAAGGCGCCAGTGGCGACTAATAAAACCTTTTTGAATTTTTTCTTAGTCATTTGCTTAATAATATAACCAAAAGTAACTAAGGCACTGCTAACTGGGCCACTAGCACCGGCCCCAACGTTTTGTTTATCCAAATCATACAGCATTATGCCACAATCATTATATTTTTTTTCAATATCAATTTGGTATTCTTCCTTTAGGTAATTAATTAATATTTCTTTGCCATATAAACCTAAATCACCCGTTAATATCAAATCATAATGATTAATATTTCTTTTCAGATTCTTAAAATGGGTATATATAGTATCAGCCGCAGCGGGAGCCATTGCGGCCCCTGTGTGATTGGCATCCTTCTGACCTAAATCAATTACTTTCCCAATAGTAGCACTTTCTATTTTAATATGATTCTTAACCCTTGATAAATAAGCAGCTGCCCCACCCGTAGCCGTAAAAGTGGCTGTCTTTGGTTTTGGGGCTCCATATTCAGACGGATAGCGGAATTGCTTTTCGGCTGATAAATTATGGGAACTAGTCGCGCAAATAATATTATTAATTTGTTTAGCCTCAAGCATGTTTGACCCGATAATCATGGCTTCAGCCATCGTCGCACAAGCACTATAAATTCCTAAAAAGGGAATCTTAAGATTGGCCGCCACAAATGATGACGGAGCGATTTGATCTAGTAAATCACCAGCAATTAATAAATCGATTGACGAAGGGGCTTTTTTTAGTTTATGTAATAAGATATTAATACTGGTAGCCATCATTTTAATTTCCGCTTGTTCCCAACTTTTTTCACCGGCATAAAAATCGGAGAACTTTTTATCAAAAAAATCCTTTAATGGGCCTTGGTTTTCATTAGGGCCAACAACAGTACTGGAAGCGTTTAAATAGACATGGTTATATTTAAAAGTCATTTTAACCACCAAAAATTAATAACCGAATTAGACCAAAAACATAAGCTGATAAAACACCATATAAAATAACGCTCCCAGATAATTTAAAGATATTACTCCCAATACCAGTAACAAAACCTTCTTGTTTATGTTCAAGCGCGGTACTAGTCATAGCGTGAGCAAAACCAGTAATAGGGATTATTAAACCCGCCCGCGCAAACTTAACCCAACTATCAAAAAAACCTAACCCGGTTAATAAGGAGGCAATAAAGATTAAGGTAATCGTTGTAACGATAGCCGCTTCTTTTTCGCCCATCGCTAATACCACACAGTATAATTGCCATAAAGAATGACCAATAATCCCTAAAACACCCCCAATAAGAAAAGCCTTCGCCATATTAAATAGTCTTTCCTCTTGTGGTTTGTATTTGTTTACTAACTTGCAATATTTTGTTTGTTGCATATTTTCACCTTAAGAATAGTATGAATTAATCTTAATTATTTCATACCTAGATAAAGCGAAACAATAATAATACTATAAATTTTCTCTTAACTTAGTTAAAATGCGCCGTTCCTGCCTTGATACTTGGACTTGATTTAAACCAAGAACAGTCGCAATTTCAGTTTGAGTTTTACCCTCTGAATATCGCATCGCAATTAGTTGTTGATCAATAGATGGTAATTTTTCTATTTCCTCTTTTAAACATAGTTTATCTAACAAATCAATATTATTTTCATCACTAATGGTGTCATATAAAGTTGTCGGCGTGCCCTCACCATTTAATAAATAATCTAAACTCTGAATGGGATTATTAATATTTAGAGCGTCGATAACTCTTGATTCCTCAATTTCTAAAAACAAAGCTATTTCCAAGGTGCTTGGTTCCCGCATTAAAACTTGCGCTAAACTCTCCTTGGCTCTTTCTATCGCCCCTTTTAGTCTCATTACATCGCGTCCGACCTTAATAATACGATCTTCACGGAGATACTTTTTTATTTCCCCTAAAATATAAGGAAAAGCATAAGTGGAGAATTTTACCCCAAAGTTATTATCAAAATTACGATAGGCTCTTAATAAACCAATAACCCCAACTTGGTATAAGTCCTTATAATCATAGTAACCATATACTTTATTAATAATCGCATATATTAGTTTTTCGTTATCCACAATAATATTTAATAGTTCTTCATTATTATTCATACCTATCACCCGCTTATAAATTAATTATCTTAAAAGCCCATAATTCACTACTTATTGAATAACTATAACTTAAGATGGAACTGTCTTTTATTTTACGATGTTCTGGATATTTCCCTAACCCACAGATAATTACTTTGCCTTTATTATTAACAATATTTCGAGAGCTAGCATCTAATGCATTAATCCCGTTTTTATCAATTAACCTTAATTCTTCAACATTATAAACAACATATTTTATTCCCCCCGCCTTAATTAATGGACTTAATTCATGATTTATTTTAAAACTAGTGTGATAGTTTAAACGCCCCGCTAACCTAATAAAGAATATTCCTTTGCGATATTCAGTAATGATGTCTAGCATTTAATATCCTCCTTGCTTTATAATGTAGCATCTTGTTTTACTTTTTTATACAACTTCGACAAAACTAGAACAAATATTAATCCTACAAAATACGTCGCCATTTCTTAAAGAAAAAATAACTACTAGGTATCATTAATAAAAGGAACCATTTACTGAAACCCTTTTCTGGTTGATTAATAACTTCGGGTTTGGCACTTACTGATGGAAAATTATTATTCGTCTCTATAGGTTCGGGTTTTAAATAAGGCGTTATATTCTCATTAGAATCATTTTCGTCATTAACTTGATTATCTTTTCTTTTTATATTATTGATACGGGTTGGTTTTGATGAATTAGTTGGAAATAATGAGGGAGCATTATTAATAACACTTTCATTATCATCACCTAAAACACTCTTTTCCTCTCCTTCTGGCATATTATTATGCGGAATATCATCATTATCATTATTAATTTCATCTGTGGTCGGTTCTTCATCGGTTAATATTTCTCTGGTGCGATAACGATAATAATATTGATAATCGTTTTCATCTGGTTGATATTCATAATCTAAAACTGATAGATAATAATTATCATCATAATAAACTTTATTAAGTTGGTAATAACGATATAAAAGATCACGATAATTATATAAAGTTATTTCGTCAACCTCCCTTGTTAGTGAAGGTTCAATCTCGTTATCGCTCTGTTCCCAGTCAAACCATTCTGGTTCATATAGCCATGTATGATCAAGAGTATGAACCATTTTCTTTACCTCACTGATATCGTTACAATAGAACTTCTGGTCAAATGTTTGATAAAAATAATAAGGCGGATTACTACTATTTATTGCTGAAAAAGCTAATTCGTAGTGCTTATTAACTAAACTATTATCATACCAATAGATTTCCACTCTTATTCTTGAGGCGTCATAATAACCTTTTAAATCAAGGCGAAGAAAGTGATTACTATAGATATAAGCATGAGTTTGATAGATATCACCATCATTAATAGCGGAAGCAAAGCCCCCACTACACTTACTACAATAAACATTATAAGCAATTTTCTCCTCATCGATAAATACATTTATTTCTGGAATAATATGATAAAGGTAGCCAGAATAGGGTTTTAAAAAGTAAATATATTTAATTGGTTTCATATCCCGATACTGAAATAGCCTTTGTGTATTTATAATACGGTTAGGAATACTAATGGGTTTGATGGGGCTGTACTCTGGATCATCAGTCCAAAAATAATCATCAGCATCGCGATAAGGAAATAAAGGACTATTATAGCTCTCAATATAGTAATCACCATTTTCACGTTCGAACTTATACCATTTGAAACGTTGTTGTATTTCTACGTCTACTAATTCACTACTTTCAACATATTCTTCTTGCCAATCACTAAATTCACCATAATCTGAATAGTTTATTTGAATACCTTTAACTTTGGGAATAAATAAAAAAAAGATTAATAATAATAGATATTTTTTCATAAAACGCTCCTTTCTGTTACTATTATTTTCTCGCCTTATAAATTATTTCCTGGCAAAGAAAAAGATTCTTATAGAATCTTTAACTATTTAGCTATAATAATCAGGAAAAGATAATAGTTTACGGTTAAAAATTTAGATCACCAACGAAAAGATCACTTAAATATCTTAAATATAAATTAAAGATAGTCGCCCTTTTAACATCTTCTTGAACTGTTATATCAACTTCAGCAATTACTTTTTTATGATACTTAATAATGACCACCCCTACTTTTTCCCCTACTTTTAGAGGGGCTTTAGTTTTGGTTATTTTTAAATCATAAGTAATATTCTTTCTTGCCCCGTCACCTTTTTTATTTAATATAATCGCATCATCCATCGCTATTATTTGGGCATATTTTTTCTTACCCTTATCTATTTCTACTTTACCAAGATGACTATTTTTAGCAAGCAAAGTCTGAGCAGTATATTGATTATAACCATAATCAAGCATTTTAATGGCTTCAGTATTGCGACTACCAACATCAGGATATCCCATTAAAACACCAATCAAACGCATATTATCTTTCTTAGCAGTAACGGTTAAACAAGAACCGGCTGCATCAGTAAAACCAGTTTTTAAACCATCAACACCATGGTAAAGTAATAATAATTTATTAGTATTTACTAACCAAAAGCGGCGATCGGTATCAGATCTTAAATTATCCTCATATATTGAAGTAAACTTTAATATGATTTCATGTTTAACTAATTCGCGGGCCATCATCGCAATATCATATGGTGTTGAATAATGATTATCTTCATCTAAACCATGGCAGTTTTTAAAGTTAGTGTTTTTTAGGCCCATAGCTTGAGCCCTTTTATTCATTCGATTAACAAAGGCTTGTTCTGTTCCCGCAATGCGTTCGGCCATGGCCACGGCAGCATCATTGGCTGAAGCAATCGCTATCCCTTTAAATAGATCTTCAACGCTCATTATTTCGCCGGTTTCTAAGTAGATTTGGGTACCACCCATTCCCGAAGCTTCCGCACTAGCTCTTATCCTTTCATCCCAAGCCAAACTACCTTTTTCTATGTCCTCAATAATCAATAACATAGTCATTATTTTAGTCATCGAAGCGGGTGCCAATTTCTGGTGCGGGTTTTTCTCATATATTATTTGGCCACTACTAGCCTCCATTATAATTGCACCCTTAGCGGTGGGCGCTAAATCCAATTCGTTCGCATAAACTGAAAGCGGCAGAATAAAAATTAACAAGAAGGCTAAAATTTTTTTCATCGACAACACCCCTATTAAACATTATGATTCTGACAAAAAATTAATACCTTCTAAATTGATTTAAATATTCTATTGTCTTATAATGGAAGCGGTGATATCAATGCGCAAAGCAATAATTATGAAAATAATATTTATTATAGCTGGGTTATTTTTAATTTATCAATTAATTATTAACTTTATGATTGACCAAGATTATTTAAAATTAAGAAAGTTAAATTTTCAACCAGAAACGATTGAAAAAATAAAAGCCTATAACATGATTAATGAAGTGTTAGAGAAAAATAAATATTCAAAGACTTTAGAAGAATCTTTATTAACTAATCAGTTTCATAAACCTAATTTTGATTTATACTATGAAATACCTTTTGTAGATAACGCCGCATTTATTCCTAATATAAATAAATTAGTTACTAGAGGATATAATAAAACCCAAATTATACTTATTTTTAAATATTTAAATAATAAAGAAATTACTCGTTTATTAAATCATAATTTAATAAGTGATATAGAAAAGTATATTGTATTTGATTATTTTTTAGTTGGCAATCTAGAGCGATATTTAAATTATCAAAAGAAAACTAATCATTCTTACCATCAAGTTATTACCCAGGTAAATATTGGGTTAGATAATCCTTTTTATACAAATATTAAAGAAATAAAAGATCCTCATCGTTTAACAGTGCTAGTTAACAAATACCATCATTTACCTAATACTTTTATACCCGATGACTTAAGTCCTGTTAATGACAATTTGGTTGTGAAAACAATACAATTAAGAACCGAAGTAAAAAAGGCTTTTGAAAAAATGAGTAATGAGGCCCAAACTAATGGATTAAATCTAAAGGGAACTTCTGGTTTTAGAAGTTATGACGAGCAAAAACAATTATATAACTATTATGTAAGCCAAGATGGTAAAGAGTTAGCCGATCATTATTCGGCTAGAGCGGGACATAGTGAACACCAAACCGGGCTTGCGATTGATGTAGTTGGACCTGATGAGCAATTAGATAACTTTGAGAAGACCGAAGAATTCAAGTGGTTATTAAAACATCATCATGAATATGGGTTTATCATTAGATATCCTAAAGATAAGGAATATATTACTGGTTATCAATATGAACCGTGGCATTTAAGATATGTAGGAGTTAGTATCGCTTCCTATATAAAAGAAAATAACCTAACTTTTGATGAATATTATATACAAAAGTTAGATAAAAAATAAGAAGGAGTAGTCCTTCTTATTTATATAATTTTATTTGCTTATTGATTAAGGCGATTGTTCTTTTGGGGTTATTTATTAATTTTTGATATAATTCCTTGTTTCTTTTAAGTTCATTTATAATTAAAACATCCTCATGGGATAGCTTTATTGAATAGTCTTCTTCTTTTTCCAAAACAACATTAATATCATTACCTAACAAATAATCAGCTGAGACATCTAATACCCTTGTTAAATCTAGAAAGGTTTCAAGGTTAGGAGTTCTTTTATTATTTTCATAACATGAGATAGATACTTTAGTAACATTAACCAACTCACCTAATTGTAATTGGGTTAAGCCCTTACTAAGTCTTAAATCCCTTAATCTTTTGCCGAGAAACATGATCTATACTTCCTTTCGTTACTTTCAAGTTAATTATAAGAAATAAGACTATCATTTAGTATAAAGTTAACTAAAAAGTAATTCGGGCTTGAAATTACTAAATAATTAATTTATAATAAATAAGCATGGAGAGTGGGAAGTTGAAAAAATTAAAACAATTGCGGGTAAAAAAGAATTATACTTATAAAACAATGGCTGATTTACTGTCAATAAGTAAACCGTACTACTGGCAAATAGAAAATAAAGAAAGAGGTCTATCATATATCATGGCCTGTAAAATCGCCAAGGTTTTTGAGATGAAACCAGATGATGTTTTCTACCAAGATTTAGTCACTAACCTAAAACAAAAATAAGGAAATAATTATTCCTTATTTTTTTGTGGCGATAAAAAGGTTACTTTTTCAGCGACGACTTCAGTAATAAATTTTCTTTTTTCATCACCCAGTTCAATACATCTACTTTGAATACGACCTTTTACACCAAGGATGTCACCTTTTTTACAATATTCAACGGTTGATTCTGCAATGCCCATCCATAAAACGCAATCAATAAAATCCGTTTCATATTCGCCCTTGATATTTTTATATGAGCGGGGGACAGCTAAGGTAATGTTCGTCACTTTTTTGCCACTTTCTGTTTCTCTTAATTCGGGGTTGCGAACAAGCCTCCCAACTATAACCATTTGATTTAACATTACCGAACCTCCTTTCCGCTAAAGTATAATAGCGAATATAAAAAAAGGCAAAAGAAAACAAATGGGAAATGAGGATAATATAACGTAATAATTTAATTTTTTATTAAGCCAAAAACAAGAAGTATAAAGTTTTATAAAATAATTAACTAATTCACCGTCTATTTATTTACTACCCTTGATGGACTTTTTTCATTATTTAAATATTTAATAATACCTTCCTTTATCCCTATCGCATAAGATCTTTTATTATGAATTAAGTTGTGTAAATCATAATAATTAACCATAAAACCTAATTCTATTAAATAGGCCTCAACCCCAATATTACTATTATAGTAATTATTTGGTTTATATCTTTTATTCCGACCATCAACATAAGCTTTAGTAATTATGCCCCCTGATTCCCTAATAATATAGTGGTAAGTAGTATCCAAGGTTACATCATATGGCTCATAATGACGACGCTTAGCATCATTTATTGACTCTTGAATGTCATCACTATTAAAAGTCCTAATATAAACCCCATTATCACGTTTGTTAAAATGATTGGGGGAATAAGTTGTTTTTGCATACTGCACTATATTAGAAGCCAGTGATGAAGCTAAAGTTAGATTAGCATTATTGGGGGCATATATCTCTACTCCCCCTTTAGTCATTCGGTAAGGCGCACTATTTAAATGGATGGAAAATAAATACTTGGCCTTTACATTATGAGGTAAATTAACTCTTCCTTCTTCCCAATAAGGATCAATCCAAGCCCCACCAGGGTTATAGTCACCATAACGGGTTAATTTAGTTTTAAAGCCTGCTTGGGTTAATTCCTCTTCTAATTGAAGGGCTATTTCTAACACAGTACTAGCTTCATAAACATCATTAACGACCGCCCCTGAGTCATGACCACCATGACCTGGGTCAATAACAATATCATAGATATGATAAGGCATATTTATATCTTTAATGGTTAAATGAAGAAAAGAAAGGGCATAAGGATTTTTTTTCTCATTAATAAAACTAATCTTAATATGATTGGTTTTATTATTCTTATTAAGGGTATAGTAATTTAAGTTATTATAACTGGTCTCGTTTTGTAAAGTATAAAATTTAGAATCTTTATTACGATAAATAACGTTTAGTAAAATAAAATATTCGCCGACTGGTAATTTATCTAATAAAAGTCCATTATTAATCTCATCACTAATCCGAAAAGTTATTTGCTGTTTAGTAATTTCATAAATAGTATTAATATATATATTTTCATGGCCATTATTTAAAACTAAAGCGACGTTAGTAATATCTTCTTTAGATATCTTTTTATCTAAAAACCCTTTAATATTAAAGGTTCTTCCATAAATATAATATTCCTTAATTTTCACTAGTTCTAGCTCAACCTGGGGATAATGTTTTACTCTTAACAGAATAATTAAATTTAATAATACCATTATGATTATTACTATTATTAAAGATATTATAGTTAATATCTTTTTTACCGCCATAAAACCACCTAATTAAACTTATGATGATTTTAGTAAATTATTTAACTCAACCGCGTATTCAAGCGGTAACTCTTCACGGAACACCTCTAAAAAGCCCAAGATTACTAATTCTGTCGCTTGTGATTCAGTTAGCCCTCGGCTCATTAAATAAAATAATGCTTCATCACCGATTTTGGAAATAGTCGCTTCATGTTCAATTAATGATGAATCATTTAGTTGAATATTTTTAGGAATCGCAAAACTTTTAGACTTATTATCTAAAATTAATGAATCACAGCGAACATTGCTTCTTGAGTAATCAGCTTCCTTACTTATTTTAACCGTCCCGCGATAGGTCGTAAGGCCACCGTGACTAGAAATAGACTTAGAGATAATTCTACTTTTGGTATTAGGCGCTAGATGGATCATCTTCGCCCCAGTATCTTGGTTTTGCGATTCTTTACTAACGGCAATAGAAACACATTTACCCTTAGCACCCTCTCCCTTTAGAATGGTAGTAGGATATTTCATGGTTACTTTTGACCCTAGATTACCATCAATCCATTCCATCACTCCGCCCTTTTCAACGATGGCTCTTTTGGTAACTAAATTATATATATTATTAGCCCAATTCTGAATGGTTGTATAGCGACATTTAGCCTTTTTCCCAACATATATCTCAACAACGGCGGCATGGAGTGAATCAGTCGTATAAGTAGGGGCAGTACAACCCTCGATATAATGTAATTCACTACCTTCATCAACTATGATGATGGTTCTTTCAAATTGCCCCATATCTTTTGTATTAATACGAAAATAACTTTGTAATGGTCGATCTAATTTAGTATGTGGTGGCACATAGATAAAAGCGCCACCACTCCAACAAGCGCTATTTAAAGCGGTAAACTTGTTTTCATTATAATTTACCAGTTTATTAAAATACTTTTTAAAAAGAGCGGGATGTTTTTTTAAGGCGGTATCGGTATCTAAAAAAATAACTTTTTTAGCCTTTAATTCATTAAGCATATTATGATAAATTACTTCACTTTCATATTGCGTTGAAATACCCCCTAGATATTTTTTTTCAGCGGCCACCACCCCTAAATTATTAAAAATGTTTTTAACATTTAGGGGAACTTTATCCCACTTATTATAAACCCTATCATCAATCCTTTTAAAGTAAATTATTTCGTTAAAATTAAGATTTATTGTGGGGCCAAAGGTTGGTAAGTCATGATTTAAAAAGGATTGATAGGCTTTTAATCTAAAGTCCGTCATCCAAGTGGGTTCCTTTTTTAGTTGTGATATTTGTTTAATAATACCTTTGTTTAACCCTTTTAAACTTATTTTGTTTGGCTGTTTCATCATTTCACCAACCTTAAGGCTGTTGGCTTGCCCACTTGACGGGCTTTCTCTTCTTTATCTAATTCCTTAATAATTTGATATTGCCTCTTTAAACGGGGGTTTTTACTAATAAGGGCTTTAAAATCATTAGTGATAGTTTTTAAATCACCAGCGGTTATCTCATAGTTTTCAAAATCAAAATTATATTTTTCAATAATGAGGAGAATTTCCCCATTTATACCTTGTATTAATGATTCCTTGACATCCTTTAATTCATCAGTATGATAATGTTTACTTATTATCGTATGCTTCATTTTTAAACTAACACTATTATTAAATAAAAAATGCCAACGCACATCATAGGGCCAATAACCTAATGTTTTAAAGTCATTAAAATAAAGACCGTCTCTAGTCTTCTTAAAATATGGTTTTTGATAAGTACACTTATCATATATATCATCAATAATAGCTGGGTCTAATGGATATTGGTTTTGTTGTAGAATCAATAATAAAGGATGGGGAATATTAGAAGGTTGATATAAATCATCGCTTTTTAAAAACGACCAACATATTTTGTTGATATTATCTGTTCCCACTCTTAGTTTAAATATTAAAATATAAAATAAAATATCTTTATATTGTGGGTATCGTTGCCCATTATTTTGTTTAATAATAACAGTAGCGTGTTTTACTATATCATCAGCATGTGTTTCTATCGTCTTATTTAATAAATTAATAATCATAATAAATACAGGGGGGGATTTTTGAAGGTTAAATTTAAATAGCCCCATTTTATTATTAAAATAACTAATAAACATATTTAACTGGCTATAGTCACTAATAAGACCATTTAATAAACTACTTTTAATGTTGCTTAATAAAGGCTTTATTTCATCTCTTACATTAGACATTTTATTACCACCAACATTCTAATTATTTAATAACTTTTTTAATACATTCCCATGGTAAAAGGGCACATTTAATTCGGTTTGGTTGTTTGTATAGTTCATCATAGACTTGGGCCTCTTTTAAGATTTCTTTATTATATGGTTTTTCATTAATCATATTTTCAAAATTAAGCATTATTTCCTGCGCTTCGTCTATTGTTTTATTTAATAATAATTTAATCATAATAGAGGTAGATGAAGTACAAATCGCGCAAGCTTCACCAGCAAAACGAACGTCTTTTATTATACCATTTTCTAGCTTTACCATCATATTAATTTCATCAATGCAGGATTCATTATTAATATTAACTTTTTTATATGAATCATCATTGAATAGA